>JAGQPD010000378.1 GCA_020426865.1 Planctomycetales bacterium | reverse complement strand
AAGCATGAGTGCTCCGGCGCCTTCAATGTTTTCCGCCGCCGCCGAGGCCCAATTGGAACGGTTGGGGTTGAAGCGAGGGCGGGCGAATCTGGAAATATTCGCCGATACGCTCGTTGCACTGGCACAGGAAGATCCAAATATTCTGGCCGTGACGAGTGATTCGCGCGGCTCTGGCAAGTTGGGGCCGTTTAGCAAGGTGTTGCCCAAGCAGATTGTCGAGGTGGGCATCGCCGAACAGAATCTGGTCGGCATCGCCGCCGGATTGGCGTCGTGCGGCAAGACGGTCTTTGCCGTGTCCCCAGCATGTTTCTTGACGGCCCGAGCTCTGGAGCAGATAAAGAACGATGTTTGCTATTCCGATGTGCCGGTAACGCTGGTCGGGATCAGTGCCGGAGTCAGTTACGGGGCGTTGGGAAGTACCCATCATTCGTTGCACGATCTGGCGGCCTTGCGAGCGATTTCGAATTTGTCAATGGTGGTGCCGGCAGACAATTTCGAGACACAAATGGCGGTGCGAGCGGCCTCGCGGTCGCAGCAACCGATGTTCCTGCGGTTTGGCAAAGCTGCCATGTGGGATTTGCCTCGTGATGAAGAGGTGTGTAAGGTTGGGCGAGCGAGCGTCGTGCGTGAGGGCGATGACGTGGCGTTGATCGCCACAGGTGAAACTGTGATCCATTGTCTGCTGGCCGCATCGGTTTTGGCCGATGAAGGAATCGAATGCCGGGTGATCAGCATGCACACCGTGAAACCGATCGATACTCCTGCCGTTGTGGCCGGTGGGTTGGAGTGCCGAGCGGTTGTTACGGTCGAAGAACATTCGGTGCACGGCGGATTGGGCGAGGCATGTGCGGCGATCTTGATGCAAGCGGGAGTTTCGGTTCCGTTTCGCATGGTCGCCATCCCGGACGAGGATACGGTGACTGGCAGCCAGAGTGACATTTTCCAGCACTATGGCATCTCGATGGAAACACTGGCGATCACGGCACGACAGGTACTCAAGTTGGCACCCGGCAAGATAAAGGGCAACCGATGAGTTGGATCCTGGCCATCGATCAGAGTACCTCGGCAACCAAAGCCGTGTTGTTCGACGCACAGGGAAACGTTTTCGATCGCGCGTCGCGAGAGCATCGGCAGATCTATCCACAACCGGGATGGGTCGAGCACGATGCGGAGGAGATCTGGCAGAATACGCTGGCGGTTGTGGACCAACTGAGGCAACGGCAACCGGATGTGATCGCACAGGTTGCGGGAATAAGCATTACGAATCAGCGTGAGACGATCGTCGTCTTTGACCGCCAGACGAGTGAGCCACTCTATCATGCGATTGTCTGGCAGTGCCGACGTGGAGGCGATCTTTGCCGGGAACTGTGCGAACAGGGGGACAGCGATTGGGTTCGTGATCGAACGGGTCTGAAAATCGATACGTATTTTTCTGGATCGAAAATCGCCTGGTTGATGCGTAATGTACCCGGTGTTGCCGACAAAGTGCTGGACGGCCGCGCCGTGTTTGGGACGATCGACGCCTATCTCGTCCATCGGTTGACCAATGGTCTTTCGTTCGTGACCGATCATACGAATGCCAGTCGTACCCTGCTGTTTGACGTAAAAAGACTGGCTTGGGACGGCGACTTGTGTCGGTTATTTGGCATTCCAACATCGGCGCTTCCGGAAGTGAAGGAGAGCTTCCAGGTGGTCGGCGAGACCGACGCAGGTGGGCGTCTGCCGAAAAAGGTCCCGGTCTGCGGCGTGATGGGAGACTCGCAAGCGTCGCTGATGGCGCAGCGATGCTTCGAGGAAGGGATGATCAAGGCGACGTTCGGGACCGGCACTTCCGTGATGATGAACGTGGGAGATCAATTTCGCTTGCCCGCGCACGGTTCGGTCTTGGCATTGGCCTGGTGCTGCAACGGCAAACCGACGTATGCGCTTGAAGGATTGATCAACTACTCGTCGGCGACGATCGCCTGGCTGCGAGACCAATTGGAGATACTAGGGGATGCTGCCGAGTCCGAAGCGTTGGCGCATTCGGTTGGCGACAATGATGGGGTCTATCTCGTGCCGGCATTTGCCGGACTGGGAGCACCGTACTGGTCGCCGAATGCCCGTGCGGCGATTGTGGGAATGACGGGGCATACCATGCGTGGGCACATCGTCCGCGCGGCGCTGGAATCGATCGCCTATCAGATACGCGATTGTGTCGAGATGATCCAGCTCGACACGAACATTCGGCCGACACGATTGATGGCCGACGGCGGTCCCACACGTAATGCCTTTCTGATGCAGTTCACCGCGGATATGTTGGGACTTCCGTTGCAGGCGAGCGAAATCTCCGAGTCATCGGCGTTGGGTGCGGCCCTGGCGGGAATGATCGGATTGGAAATCCATCACGACTTGTCGAACCTGGCGGAACTGCCTCGCACCACGCGCCGTTATGATCCTGCCCCACGGACCGACCGCATCGACCGCTGGTATGCCGGTTGGCAAGACGCAGTCCAACGAGTTTTAATGTAACATAGGCAAAGGCAAAAGGAATCGCTCATGTTTCGCATTGTATACATATGTATATACTGTATGGTTCTAGGTATTATGGCCCTGTCGATGGCTGGGTGTCGAGGTGGGTCGTCGGAGACGTCGTCGAGTGCCACGGCGGGCGCGGACACGGGCGGTGGCAAGGAGGCGAAGATCGCGATCGTCATCTCCACGCTCAATAATCCGTGGTTCGTGGTGTTGGCCGATGCGGCCAAGGAGCGAGCAACTGAGTTGGGATACGAGGCGACGGTTTTTGATTCGCAGAATGACACGTCAAAAGAAACGTCGCACTTCGAGAATATTTTGGCAGGCAAGTACGCGGCGATTTTGTTCAATCCCACGGATGCGGATGGATCGGTGGCAAACGTGCGGAAGGCGAAAGAGCGTGGTGTTCCGGTATTTTGCATCGACCGGGAGATCAACGCCAGTGACGCCGCGGCCGCACAAATTCTGTCCGACAATTATTCCGGCTGTGTGGAAATTGGAACATACTTCGTCGAACAGGTGGGCGAGGAGGGAGAGTATATCGAGTTGTTGGGATTGTCGGGGGACAACAACACGACGAATCGATCGGAGGGATTTCATAGCGTGGTCGACCGCTTTCCGGGATTGAAAATGGTGGCGCAGCAGAGTGCCGATTTTGACCGGACGAGGGCGTTGGAGGTGATGGAGACAATCCTGCAAGGCCACGGTGATATCAAGGCGGTTTTTTGCGGTAACGATGCGATGGCAATGGGGGCCTATCAAGCGTTGGCAACGGCCGGCAAGGCGGAGCAGGTGAAGGTGTTCGGATTTGACGGTGCCGACGACGTGGTACGATTGATAGGGGAGGGGAAGATCGCCGCAACGGGGATGCAGTTTCCCAAGGTGATGGCACGAACGGCGGCCGAATATGCCGACGAGTGGATCAAGGGAAAGCGCGATTTCGACCAGAAGATCCCCGTCGCGGTGGAGTTGGTCACGCAGGACAATGTCGGCGAGTACGGCGACCACGGTCGCACAGCAGAGTAGCCGCGTGATCATCATGACGCAAAAATGGATAACCGGCGCGGGGGTTGGGGTCGTTTTTCTTGCTCTCTGCTGGTGGTTCCCCTTATTTCGCATCGTAAAGCTTGAAACGCTCCGAGAAAGAAGCAAGGCCGAGACGTTCGATGCAGAATCGGTGGCAGCTGAATTATGGCAGCAAGAATTGCCCAATGCGTTGTCGCGAGCGGCGTCGCTTAGCCAGGTCTCGAAAGTGCGCGCTGAAGACCCGGCCGTCGTGAAAGAACGATACGGTCGACGATTGGGCATTAGCCGCGCATACTTTCTTCTCGTGCGTGGTGAAGGAACGATAATCTCGGTCGGCCATTCGACGCTGAACGTATCGTTGGAAGATGCCGCAGCGGGTGACGTGGAATTGAAGCTGGGGCCGGTGCTGGGAAACGCCGTGCGTGACTCGGTCGGATTTGTGGAGGCGAGCCAGCTCCCAAATGCACAACAGTTCAACGACCTTGGAGCCGCGTTAAACAGGCAGGTCGAAACCAGCGTGATCTCTCCGTTAAAGGAACAGGCGAAGGAGGGGCGACGTATTACTTTCGTCGGGTGTGCCCAGATCAATAACGAGCAAAGGGACTGGAACCCTTTGCGGTTGGTGCCAATTCAAGTGAGCGTGAGCGATTGATGACCGAACCGGCCGACGTCTTGACCGCTCGAGGTATCTTCAAATCGTTTCCCGGTGTGCGAGCGTTGGGAGGCGTGGACATTTCTGTGCGTGCCGGACGGTTGAACGCGCTGTTGGGTGAGAACGGGGCGGGCAAGTCGACACTGATGAATATACTTTCGGGTGTTTATCAACCTGACCGAGGCGAGCTATTTTGGCAAGGCCGCCGGATTCGGTTCTGCAATCCACGCGAAGCACAGGCGGCTGGGATCGCGATCATTCATCAGGAACTGAACTTAATCCCCGGATTAACCGTTACGGAAAACGTCTTCTTGGGACGCGAACCGATAACTCGTTGGGGGACCATCGACCTTCGCCGCATGATCGCGGATACAGAAACGCTTTTGCATCAGCTGCGGCTGGAGATCAATCCCGCGGTTCCCGTCGGGCGGCTGCCGGTCGGTTCCCAACAGTTAGTGGAGATCGCCAAGGCGTTGTCGAGTCATTCCCGGGTGCTGATCATGGACGAGCCGACCTCGGCGTTGTCCGAACAGGAGATACGCAGTTTATTTCGTCTAATCAAGCAATTGAAAAGTGACGGTGTGGGGCTGATCTACATCACGCACAAGTTGGACGAATTGTCTGAGATCGCGGATGATGTCACCATTCTGCGAGATGGCACGTTGGTGGCGAGCGTGGAATGGGGACGGGCGAGTACGGACGATTTGGTTCGATGGATGGTTGGGCGAGATCTCTCAGAGTTGTATCCGAAGACAGAATGTGCAACAGGTGACGAGGTGCTCGCTGTCGAACGAATGACCCTGGCAAACTCGTCATTGCCCGGTAGTCACTATTTCCAGGATGTATCGTTTTCGGTTTGTCGGGGTGAGGTCGTCGGTTTGTTTGGGTTGATGGGAGCGGGGCGGACTGAGTTGCTGCAGACGATTTTCGGCTTGCATCCGCGTGCGTCCTCCGGCAAGGTACGCGTTAATGGAGTCGAGGTGGCGATTTCCTCACCGCCCGATGCAATCCAAGCCGGCATTGCCCTGGCGCCCGAGGATCGCAAGGCCGAGGGCCTGGTGATGCCCATGGATGTAGGGGAGAACACGGTGCTTGCGCGAGGAAATCGTGATGGTGCGTTCGGGTGGATTGCGCGGAATGCCGAGCAAAGACTAGCGCAACAGATGTGTGATCGCTTGAAGATAAAGACCCCTTCACTGTCACAACTTGTAAGCAACTTGAGCGGCGGCAATCAACAGAAAGTAGTCTTGGCCAAGTGGTTGGCAACCGCACCACGGATATTGATGCTGGACGAACCGACACGTGGGATCGACATCAATGCCAAAAAAGAGATCTACAGTTTGATCGACGAACTTGTCCATCAGGGGATTGGCGTATTGATGGTATCGTCTGAGTTGCCAGAGATTCTGGCACTGTCGGACCGCATTCTAGTGTTGGCTGGTGGACGTATCGCCGGCGAGTTCGTGCGGGGAGAGGCGTCCGAAGAAGACATTTTAGCAGCAGCGTTCCAGCGAAGGTAACAGGCGTTCATGGCAGGATCGAATATGCGCGAGCGTTTGGCGGCGTTTCAGCCGCTGCTGGCACTGATCATTATGGTGGCGGTCCTGAGCGTGGCCTCAGAGACGTTTCGCACGTCGGAAAACGGTGCCAACGTGCTAAGGCAGATTTCTGTCAATCTGTGTCTCTCCACCGGGATGACGCTAGTAGTCCTTTCGGGTGGCATCGACTTGTCGGTTGGTTCGGTGTTGGCGCTGTCAGGCGCGATTACGGCAGGATTGATCAGGCGGCCGCTGGAGGTCCCCGCAGCCGGTGTGGCTTTGGAATTTACGGTGTGGGGAGCCGTCGTTGCCGGGATTAGCGCGGGCCTATTGATGGGGCTGTTCAATGGTTTGGCGGTGACGCGATTTGCACTTCCTCCGTTCGTAGCGACACTAGGAACATTGAGCATCGCACGAGGGTTGACCTATTTATGGACCGGTGGTGCGTCGACGACCGGGTTGGGCACGGCATTTGGCTGGATGGGGACGGGTACATGGTTGCGGTTGCCAGTGCCGGTATGGATCTCGGTTGGTGTCGCAATGTTGTTTTGGCTCGTCTCTCGGCGGACTCGCTTTGGCCGTTACGTCTATGCGATCGGTGGCAACGAGCGAGCGGCAGTGTTGAGCGGCCTGCGAGTTCAGCGGGTCAAGGCTTGGGTCTATGTTATTGCCGGTGGGCTGGCGGGGCTGGCCGGCTTGTTGGTTACCGCTCGAGCCGACGCGGCTGATCCGAATGCTGGAACAGGTTACGAATTGGACTCGATCGCCGCCGTCGTCATCGGTGGAACGTCGTTGTCCGGCGGAAAAGGTTCGGTCGTGGGAACAATCCTCGGATGCCTGATCATCGGAGTGCTGAACAATGGGCTGGTGATGCTTCAAGTGTCGCCATTCTGGCAGCAAGTGTTCAAGGGAGTGGTCATCCTGGTAGCAGTTGCCATCGATCGGGCAGGTGGTAAGCAAGACTAGAACGCTATGGGACGCTCCGTGGATTTATGCGACTACAACTACGCCTGCGGCTGGGACTACAACTGGGACTGTGCGGAGTCGTGATTGGTTGATTCAACTTGGGGTCAGAAGAGCTATGGAACGAGTCTACGCCACTTATTGGATCGAAACACCGTTGGAGCTCCCGCGTGCAGCGGAGACATTGGCGGGCGAACAATCGTCGGGGACGTTCGTCCCGGTACCAGGCGAAACCGAAGAGCTCAAACAGCGGTTTGCCGCGCGTGTTGAATCGGTGGAGTTACTCGGGGAGGTGGCGGCACCAAGTTTGCCGGGGGCGAAACGCGGAAGTCGATATCAGCAGGGCCGAGTTGTCGTTTCGTGGTCGGTGGAGAATTTTGGCAACAATCTGCCGGTGCTGATGTCGACGTTGCAGGGGAATCTTTACGAATTGTCGCAGCTGTCAGGGCTGAGACTGGTCGACTTTGAGGTGCCGGATTCGTTTGCGAACCATTTTCCCGGTCCGAGGTTTGGCGTTTCAGGCACGCGTGCAGCAATCGCCGCTCCGGACGATCGGCCAATGATCGGCACGATCATTAAGCCGAGTGTGGGTTTGTCGCCGGACGAGACGGCACAATGGGTCCGCACGCTTCTGGACGCTGGCGTCGATTTTGTCAAGGACGACGAGCTGATGGGGAACCCCGGTCACTCGCCGTTTGATGCCCGCGTCGACGCAGTGGTGCGTGTGGTACATGACTACCAAGAGCGAACGGGACGTGGCGTGATGATCGCCTTCAATATCAGCGATGAATGGGATGCAATGCAGCGGCATTACGACAAGCTTGTGGCGGTCGGGGGTACGTGTGCGATGCTCAGCGTCAACAGCATAGGGTTGGCTGGTGTCAAGAAGATCTGCGATCACGGTGAGTTGGTCGTGCATGGTCATCGCAATGGATGGGGCATGTTGAATCGGTACCCGGCCTTGGGGACGGAGTTCGCTGCTTACCAGAAGTTCTGGCGATTGGCCGGCGTGGACCAAATCCACGTGAACGGCATCGAGAATAAGTTTTGGGAGCCTGACGATTCGGTCGTGCGGTCGATCGAAGCGTGTCGGAAGCCGCTGCTCAATGGCAAACGGATTCTGCCCGTGATTTCGTCAGGGCAGTGGGGGGGCCAAGCCCCGGAGACCTTCCGGCGGATCGGAACGGTCGATTTATTGTATCTGGCGGGCGGCGGCATTGCCGCGCATCCAGGTGGGCCGGCCGCTGGAGTCCGGGCCATTCGCGCAGCGTGGGAAGGTGCCGTTGCCGGGATGACACTGGAGCAGATTGCCAGTCAATCGTTGGAGGTGCGAGAGGCGGTAGAAAAATTCGGTGGAGCCCACTGTCGATGAACGACCTGTTGCTCGGTTTCTACGGTGACGATTTTACCGGCTCGACCGATGCGCTCGATGCCTTGTCTCGCGCCGGTGTAACAGCCAGGTTGTTCATGGAGCCGCCGAGCCGCGAGCGACTATTGGCATATCCGCAATTGCAGGCCGTCGGAATCGCGGGGCGAAGTCGTTCATTGCACGTTGACCAGGTACGAGACGAATTGCTGCCAGTGTTTCAGGCGTTTCGCGACTTGCAAGTACCGCACATGCATTACAAGGTGTGTTCGACCTTCGATTCGTCACCGACGATCGGCAGCATTGGCCGAGTGATCGAGCTTGCGATGGAACAATTTCGCGGACCGTTTGTGCCGCTGTTGGTTGCCGCGCCGGCGTTAGGGCGGTATTGCGTTTTCGGAAACCTCTTCGCGCGAATGGGGATTGGGTCTGAGGGGGCGGTCCATCGACTGGATCGTCACCCGTCGATGAGCCAACATCCGACAACGCCGGCGGATGAAAGCGATTTGCGTTTGCATCTATCGAAGCAAACCGATGTACCCATCGGCCTAATGGACATTTTGACCCACGAACTGCCGATGGTACGTGCTCGCGAGTTGTTGTACAAATTGATTGCCGATGGCGCAAAGGTCGTGTTGTTCGACGCAATTGACTCGTATCAACTTGGCCGCATTGGCCAATTGATCGACGAATATACTCGCCCCGGTGCAACATTGTTTTCGGTTGGCTCTTCCGGTGTCGATACGGCCTTGACGGAGTGGTGGTGTAGTCAAGGGCGAATCGCATCCGGTTCTACTTGGGACGACGTAGGTGCGAGCGAATCGCTGCTCGTGGGGTGCGGAAGTTGTTCGCCTGTTACCATGGCCCAAATCGAATGGGCTGTATCAGATGGATACGGCGAGGTCGCCTTGGATACGCTCGCATTGGTTCAAGGTGGCGGCACACGAGCACGCGAAATCGAGAGAGCTGCGGATGAGGCGAAGAGTGTCTTGGCATCGCAAGTGGGAGTGATCGTGCATACTTATCGCGGAGATGGTGACGAGAGACGAACGGATACGGAGCGGCATTTGCAGCAGTGCCATGCGGAGGGTCGCGCGTTGCCAGGCCCAATCGCGTCGCTCCTGGGGAGGGCACTGGGGGAAACGCTTAGGCGAGTCGTCGAGCAAACCGGTGTGCGGCGAATCTGTCTTGCGGGCGGGGATACATCCAGCTACGCGGCGCGCGCGATGGGAATTGATTCGCTTCAAATGGCCGCACCACTGGTCGCCGGTGCGCCGCTATGTCGGGCCGAGGCGAGCATCTTGGCCCTCGACGGCGCGATGATCAATTTCAAGGGTGGTCAAGTTGGGCCACCGGAATATTTTGACTTTGTGAGGCGTGGGACAGTATGACGAGTTCAGCAAATCCAGCAGGTAACGAAACACCGCCAAAGCGGCTGGGGTTGGTACATACGTCCGCGACATTGGTTCCGGTGTTCCAAGAGCTTTGCCGCGCGAAGCTTCCCAATGTTGATGTCTTTCACATCTCGGACGACAGTGTGATCAAAGATGTGATCGTCCGGCAATGTGTCACACCATTGACGACTCGCAGGTTGATTGACCATGTGGTGTCGGCGGAGCAGGCGGGAGCGGATCGGATCTTGGTGACTTGTTCGTCGATCGGTCGTGCTGTGGAAATGTCGGAGTCGCTCGTGTCCGTGCCTGTTTTGCGTGTCGATCGGCCAATGGCCGACCATGCCGTGGCGACAGCCAACCGGATTGGCGTGATTGCGACGCTCACAACGACGCTAGAACCAACGTCGGACTTGATTCAGCGGCGAGCTCAGGCGATCGGGAAACAGGTTGTGGTGACAGCGAAGGTTTGTGAGGGAGCATTCGACGCCTTGATGTCGGGAGATGCGGTAGCGCATGATGACGCCATCACCCAAACGCTGGACGAAATGGCCAACAGCGTCGACTGTGTTGTGCTGGCTCAAGCGTCGATGGCTCGGGTGGTCGACGCCGCTGGCGGACGGTGGTCGCTGCCGATTCTCACCAGCCCGCCACTGGCAATCGATCACCTGGCAACCTTGTTTGCCGAACAGTCATGACGATGCATGCGGATGTCGCTTGATTATGGCGATGATCGCCTTCTTGCCGGACTCCGAGCCCGAGGGCGAGACATTTTCCCAGTTCAGGTTCCCAGTTCAGGTTCACAGTCGAGGTTCACAGTCGAGGTTCACAGTCGAGGTTCACAGTCGAGGTTCACAGTCGAGGTTCACAGTCGAGGTTCACAGTCGAGGTTCAGGTAGCGGATAAAAGAATGCCAATCATCAAAGTGTTAGCTGTGGTCCTGGTGGTTTGTTTGGCCGTTGGCTTGCGATTTGTTCCGGCCCTGCGCACGTATCAATTCACTGCTTGGATCATGGTGTCGGTCGTGGCGTCGATGCTGTATCCCGAGTGGTTTCTGGCATGGAGTCTTTGGGGCGGACGCATCGAATTCGATTTGCGGAACAAGAAACTGGCACTACTGGTAATTCAATTCGTCATGTTTGGGATGGGAACGCAGATGCGTTTGCAAGATTTTCTTATTGGCGAAAAAATGGCCTACGGTGTGGCCGTGGGGTTGTTGTTGCAGTTTACGGTCATGCCACTGGTGGGGTTCACGATCGCCCAGCTGTGTGGATTCGACCCGGAGATTGGGGCAGGGATTGTGTTGGTCGGGTGCTGTTCGAGTGGTCTGGCCTCGAATGTGATGACGTACATTGCCCGCGGGAATCTCCCGCTTTCGATAACGCTCACGGCACTTGCTACGCTGATGGCGCCGGCCGTAACGCCAGCCTGGATGAAGGTGTTGGCCGGTGCGGAGGTGGAAGTAACATACTTCGAGATGATGATGCAGATCGTCATGATCGTGATTGTTCCGATCGGAGCCGCGATGTTGCACGATCTGTTGCGGCAGGTAACGCCACGAGTCCGAACGTTCATCGTGTCGCTTGCCGCGATCGCAATCGCCTGGTGGCTAGCAAGTACGATGGGGTGGATTGCTCCTGCAGCTACCGTGACAGACGGGGCACATGCCGACGCAATGGCGTCGCAAGCATTGGCAGCGAAAGGATTCGGGATTGGAATGTCGCCGGTGCTGTTCGACCTGGTTGCAGCTCTTACGTTTGCCGTGACGCTTGGTGTCGTCTATCACGGAATAACCCGAATGTGGGCAGACGTGGAAAAAGTGATGCCCGTTGTTTCGATGGTGGGAATCATCTTTTTTGTGACGATCACGACAGCTGCGGGACGGGACGATTTACTGAAGATCGGTCTGGTCCTGACGCTTGCCGCTGCTGCTCACAATACGATTGGATACGTACTGGGGTATTGGCTCAGCCGGCTATGCGGTTTGGACGCCAGCTCGGCAAGGACGGTCGCGCTAGAGGTCGGCCTACAAAATGGTGGGATGGCGTCGGGACTGGCTAGCCAAATGGGCAAGCTGGCCACGGTCGGCTTGGCGCCGGCTGTATTCAGTCCGTGGATGAACGTCTCTGGGTCGTTGCTAGCAAATCATTGGCGTCGTCGACCGGTGGTGGATTCGCGTTGACGTGGCGGGCGAAACCACGTACTGTTGTGCGACTTGTCGTTGATGCGAGAACAGGGAGGTTTTGGGGATGCGTAAGTGGCTGAGGAGTCGTTTTACCCACAATCGTTGGGTGTTTCACACCGCACTGTTTCCGATTCTAGGCGGTCCGATGCGCGGGCTGCGGTGGAGCTGTGTAAGCGGTGGCAAGTTGTTGCGGGTTCTTCGCGGCACATACGAAGTAAAGCAGACTCAGCTGGTTTGGCAAGCGTTAGGGGCGGGTGACACCTTCATTGACGTTGGAGCTCACCACGGATACTACACGATGCTGGCATCCCGGGCTGTCGGTTCGAACGGGATGGTGATGGCATTCGAGCCGGATCCGCGAAACGCTTTTTTGCTGCGTGGACATGTGCACGCCAATGCGCTA
>JAGQPD010000377.1 GCA_020426865.1 Planctomycetales bacterium | reverse complement strand
CAAGACTTTGGCCATTACCTCTTCTTCGAGGTCGCCCAAAGGCATGCCGTGCTCTTTCAGGAATTTAATCAGATATTCGCGTGGAATCCGACGGTCCTGAGAACCTGGTATGCGGTACCCCTTCAAGCGACCCGAATCGAACCACTTACTAACGGTTCGGGGGGCCACCTTGCAGATCTTCGCGACCTGTCCAGTAGTGTACACCTTCATCACGGGCTCTCCGATTTTTCGCTCAGTGTTAACCTCCGTCGCTGGACCGGCGCCTGCCAGTCGTCACGACTTGACGCCCCGGTTCGGTTTGTGTTTCGCACTCGGCTGTCATGCAGCTGCCGTGCAAAACCTTCATTCCGACTGGGTCGGGGCAAACTTTTTTTGCTCGCTCAATCACCACAGCTCGGTCAACTCCTTTCGACCTCACTGCCGTACCTTGACGATGCATTCAGTTCAGCTGGAGTCCGGTCGTCGCTGGGGCGAACGATTGTTATCCGACATCTGCATGGCGGATGGAATCCGGTGGACTGCTTGTGTACTCGGCGTAGTACACGCTTTTTTGGGGAGAAACCCCAGGTCGGTGAGTCACCCGTTGGCGAATCCCGTCCTGTTGCGAGGCATAACGCCTCGGTCAGATTTCCCCCCTAAGTGGATCGACTGCCTTGCTGGCGGGAAGGGGTCAGCAAGACAATCCATCCGATACTAAACTTCGATTGTTATGGGGGTATGACTTTAGAAAGTTTCACGACTCGTAGCGGACATGGTGATCGCACCGCCGCTGGCAATGCCTCCGAAACCAACGATCGCAGTTGTGGTCACTTCCTAAACGACTATCCGTATTGATCTTACGACAACGATAATGCTTGACCGCCAAGCGTTGCGGCCGCGGCAGGATCGGTACAATTTGTCGAGTGCTAGCCCGAGTGAAATGCGATTGTGGGCAGCGACAGGGCGGTACTGCCTGGCCAGATGTAGCGATTAGGCAAATGGTAACGGCATTGCCGAAGTGCATTGGCGCAGCCGTCACCAACTTCATCGTATGCGGATGCCTACTTCCAGGCAAGGAAATGGTTACGGCAATCTTCTGCTATGCGGCACCGCGTTCGTCGGTCTCGGGTCCCGCCGCATCCGGCTCGCGCTCGATCGCGGACTGACTGATACGCCCGTCTTCGCTGACGTCTTCGAACCGCACGGAAACGCGTTTTGATACCCCCGACTCTTGCATCGTAACGCCATACAGTGTGTGGGCGGCGGTCATGGTTTTCTTGGAATGCGTGACGACGACGAACTTCGTCCATTTCAAAAATTCATTCAGCACATCCGTAAATCGCCCCACATTCGACTCGTCCAGCGGTCCGTCGACTTCGTCCAGGACACAAAACGGACTCGGCCGATATTCAAAGATCGCCAGCAGCAACGTCACAACCGTCAACGCCCGTTCGCCACCACTGAGCAGCGACATGTTCAGGGCTTGTTTTCCCGGCGGAGTAGCAATGACATCAATACCGGTTTCCAGGATGTCGACGCCGTCTTCCAGAACGATGTCGGCGCTTCCGCCACCAAAGACCTTACGGAACATTCGTTGAAAATTGGCACGAATGGCCTCGAGCGTTTCCGTGAACAGTCTCCGGCTATCGGCATTGATCCGGCCAATGATTCGATCGAGTGCGTTCTTGGCTTCGACCAGGTCGGCATATTGTTCAGCCAACACGGCGTGCCGTTCCTCCAAATCCTCAAGCTCGGCCAAGGCGTCCATATTGACCGCACCGATATTGCTGATCTTGCGACGTAGTTCCCCGATTTCGCTGTCGACTTCTTCCCTTGCCTGCCGCTCCTCTGCGGTCGCATCGGCTTCTAACTGTTCGATGTGAATTCCGTAAT
Organism: Planctomycetales bacterium; assembly: GCA_020426865.1. Classification (GTDB taxonomy): domain Bacteria; phylum Planctomycetota; class Planctomycetia; order Pirellulales; family Pirellulaceae; genus JAGQPD01. The sequence goes on along the minus strand of JAGQPD010000377.1, from coordinate 5,772 downwards.
CATCCAACAGACGCTCGGCCAACGCAGTTCGTTCGTGGCGCTGGCGCTCCGCCTCGAGCTCTCTGGCGTGCAACTGCTGCTGAATGCCCGTCAGTTGCTGACGCAAGCGGCCTGCGGACTTGCCGAGTTGACTACGTTCTAAACGCAACTCATCGCAGCGCGCCGCAATGGCGTGTACCGTCCCACTGATCGCTTCGTCGTGAAGATACAATTCTGCCAAGGCGGTGGTATTGTCCAAGATCCGACGTTCGCACTCAGTCTGTTGCCGTTCCGCCCGCTTCAACTCGCCTATCGTTTCGGTACGCAAGCGTTCGCGTTCGTCCAGATCGTGTACGTAGCGTTCCAGCTGTCGTCGCAGGGCGTCGAGTTGCTGATCGCTCTTGGCCCATTGGATCTCTGCGGCCGTAACGGAATCGTGTAGCTGTTGCCGGCGCAAATCCAATTCGGCAACTTGATCATCGGCGGTGAGCACCGCACGTTCGGTTTCTTGGAGCAACTGCTGTAGTGAGGCCAGGGCGTTGCGATGTTGAACGAGTTCCTCACCCGACTTCATGGCCACCGTTTGGGCATCGTGAATCTCTTGATCGAGACATTCACGTTGACGCAGCAATGCATCGCGAGAGTCTCTTGCCGCTTCGGCCCGAGTCCGATGTGCAACCAGGCGACTGGAGAGTTCCGCGTATTCGCTCGCCAACTGATCCGATTCGGCCTGCAACCCCCGCAGCGACTCTTTAGCGGCAGTATTGCGATCGGCCTGTTGAGCTAATGCGTCGGACAATTCAGACAATTCTCGCTGGAGCGCTGCCAATTCACTTTTCCGTGAAACCAACCCCAGCGTCCCTTCGACGGGCCCAATCAACAGGCGTCCATCACGATCAATCAGTTCCCCGCGCCGAGTCACAAACCGCACTGGATGTCGCACGGATCGGGCGAATTGCATTGCATCAGCCAAGGTCTCTACGAGCCACGTGTCACCTAGCAACCAGTCGATCAGATGTCGGTAGTGTGGATCCGCCTGGACGAAGTTTGCTGCCAGGCCGATAACGCCGGACTGGCCTGTCAAATCAACTTCGACGTCCTCTCGTGGTGGAGGGGTCGACTCCAATCGCAGGAGGCCAATTCTTCCCGCCAACTCGAGGTCACCGGCCTCAAGTCGGTCCAACAGGCCATTGCCGGCAACGACAAAATGCTGCGAACGATCGCCAAGCGCCACGTCGATCATTGGCGCGACATCCACATCGGCTCGGATCAAATCGGCGAGCATCCCGCGTACACCGCGAAATGGATGATCGTCTCCTTCAACTTTGGGATGACGTAACACTTGTCGGACACCCGCCCCCAAACCTTCGGCGCGCGCTTCGAGCTCCTGAAGGATCTTGGCTCGCTCCGCTGCGGCAACACGCCGCCGCTCATCTCGCGTGAACATCTCTTGCCACATTTCCAGCTCGCGCTGCGCTCGAATCAACTGCTCGCGCGACTGGCTCAACCGCATCGACTCGTGCGATACCGACTCGTCCAATTCCGCTCGCTCGGTCTCCAATTGTCCAACGACCTGCTCGGCATGCGCCAGCGACACGCGCAACTCCTTCTGGCGTTCCTGCAGTCGCAGCACATTGCGGCGTGCACTCTCCAACTGCGATTGACAAGCCGTAATGAGATTGCCGAGCGTCGCACTTTCTCGCAACTGCGTCATGTGCATTTGACGCTTGCGTTCGGATTCAACGCGCAACTGCTCGATCCGCTGACGAAAGGCGTCGGCCTCCAATCGCGCGGCTTCCATCACGGACGTCGCCTCGTCAAAGCTCTGTTGGGCAGCCGACAGTTCCTCCTTCGCCGAATTCTGACGCGTCAAAAGTTCGCGAACTCGCGATCCTTCGGCCACTAGCTGCTGACGTGCTCGCGTCGTTTGCTGCTCCAATTCATGAAGTCGATGTCGCTGGTTGGCGATCGTTGCCTCCCGTCCGACGATCTGCTCTCGATTTTGCCTAACTTGTGTCTCTCGCTCCCGAAGACAATCTTGCGTCGTCGCCAACTCCACGTCCAAATCCGTGGCACGACCGTCCAACGTGTCCATGTCGGCCTGAACGTTTGACGCCTTCTCTCCCAGCCCCCCCAGTTCCTGCTCGATCTCCAACAACTGCTCACTCAGCCGGCGCCAATCAACGCGCCCCACCTGCGTGCGCAATTGCTGCAAGCGGTCGGTATACTCCCTATATCGCTGGGCCTTCGTCGCTTGCGACTTGACGCGTCTGAGCCGATGATCGACTTCCTCCACGATATCGGAAAGCCGTAGCAAGTTCTGATCCACCCGCTCCAAACGCCGTTGCGCTTCGACCTTCTTCGATTTGAAACGACTGATCCCCGCCGCCTCTTCAAAAATCGCCCGCCGGTCCTTGGGCGACGCCTGTAATATGCTGTCGACCTTCCCCTGCTCAATCAAACTGTACGCGTCAATCCCAACTCCCGTGCCGCGGAACAGATCCTTGATGTCGCGCAACCGCCGCGGTTCGCCATTGATCAAGTATTCCCCTTCCCCGCTGCGAAAGACCCGCCGGGTCACATGGACCTCGGGAGCGTCAATTTCCAACTGGCCACCTGAGTTGTCAAAGATGATCGTGACCTCCGCGGTGTTCGCCGGCTTGCGCTTTCCGCTCCCCGACCCCTTGAAAATCACGTCCGACATCTCCTTGCCGCGCAGACTCTTCGCACTCTGCGCACCCAAGACCCACTTCATCGCGTCAACGATGTTCGACTTGCCCGATCCGTTCGGGCCCACCACCACCGTGATACCGGCGGGAAATTCGAAACGGGTCTTGTCGGCGAAGCTCTTAAAGCCGTGAAGTTCGAGTGCTTTGAGCATTTACAGGCGAAAGGGAAGATTCAAGTACACAACGGACCGATCCGGGACTGCCGACAGTCTTTTGATTCTACCATCCGCCCCCCCGGTCGTCCCCGCCTGTAGAGGTTTCCGCGGTTTTTTTCGGGACTTTTTTGGTCGAAACGGCTGGACATTTTGCCAAGACTCCCTAACCGGCAAACTGCTAGAAGTGCCGCTAGCAGGCCGCCGACGCCCAACGCAAGGGCCTTCCGGCGGCCCCACCACGCAAACCAGCGACGGACATCAATAAGGGTCAGATATCAATAAGCGTTAGCAAACCACCCATCGACAGTCGATGGCTAATCGAACTTGGGAACATTCGTCGCATCGACCTGACGGATCCCTTGACCCAGGTCTTCCAGAATCGCGTCGGTCCGGTCGGCCTTGGCGTCGGCCCGGAGTGGGACGTTGGCCGAGCCCCCCTCCCCTGCCGAATCTTCAAACGGAATATCGCCCGTGGAAGCGTCGATCGAAGCCTCGATTGGCCCGTCTTCATCTTCGGCGGTGCGGAAGTACTTGCGACCTGGCTGCGCCAATGCGTCAAATTCAACCCGCGCTGCAAGGCACCCTTGTTGTCGCGCCAGGCTGACGGCCTGCACCACATCCGGATAGGCACCGCCAAGCTGCGCGATCGTGGCCATCAAATCCGCCAACGTCGACGCGCACGTCATGCTCGTATCGTTGTCTCCCGAGGAGAAATAGCTAACACGTAGCTGGCCGTCCGACGTGCTCTTGACGATGAAATGGGCGCCGACATCCAGCACGACCGGATGTTGCAGCGCCATATCGGCTCCAAAGATCACGACTTCCGGTTGCGTCGATCGGGAAATATGGACCATCGGTTCCCCTGCGGAGCTGACCACGTGCAGACGAAATCGATCGAATAGACTGACACCATGCACCAACGGGTCATGGGGATCCAGGCGTTGGAGGATTTGAAACGCCCCGTAGCGTGCTTCCGCACTCTCGGCATCGATCAGCTCGACCAACGCATCGTGGCCAGCAACGTCATCCATTGCGGCCAGTGCGGTTAGTGCATGCCAGCGAAATGCCGATTCCTTTGCGGCGAATTCGGCCAACACGGCAGCAGCCGAACCATGGTCAAGGTACGCCAGTGCTTCGGCGGCATAAAAGCGGACTTCGTTGTTGGTCGAGACCAGACCGCGTTCCAATACCGTAGTCGACTCGGTTCCCAACGCCTCCAATTGCAACGCCGCCCGACGCGTCGTGGCAGGATCCATCAACTCAGATCCCAATTCTTCCAGCCTTTGGACGCGTCCGCCACGCGGCTCGCGAAGTGGAATGCTCTCGATCACGCGCACGTAACGCACCAGGTTATCACGATAGCGGGGTGCCACGAGCAGTTCTACAAAATCATCGCGTGTCGGATTGGCGACTCCAATTTTTTCGCCATTACGATAGGTATGAAAACGGTTGTTGATCGCTATTCCGATCCGGGCACTCGTCTGCACGCTATGATGATCTCCACCGATCACCAACCCCAACGATCTCGAACGGGTTACGACACCACCACCTAGCACGCGACCACGCGTTTGCATGACCTTGTCGCCAGAGGCTTCGACCAGTCCATCAGGTAGGACGTATCCCTCCCCGAATCCCATCAGATGTCCTTGCGTCATTTGGTTATTCAACAGCGCGACCTCATTCAAGCGACATTTCAGCAGCGCCCCACCGCGTAGACTCACCGTTTCACTTTTGGGAGGCACGCGGACCTCCAAGTCAATCCGGTCCCCCTCCTGGGCCCCTGGAGGAATCACCGCGCGCACGATCACCAGCGACGTATTCGGCGATGCCAATAGCTCCTTGGGGCGATCGATGTTGCGCGCTTGCATGTCGGCCAATAACATCTCTCGATACGGCGAAGGTTGCGGGTCACTACCTGTTCCCGCCAATCGCATCACCAGGCCGACCCCTTCGATCGCCTGCGGTTGAAGTCCCCACGGCCGCGTTACCTCGCCAATCAACTGCAAGGATGGATCAAGATCCACCGACTCCGTCGAACTTGGCTTGTCGTCGCGTTTCCAGAGACTTGTGCAACCCGCTGTTAACAGCAAGGCAACCGATAACGCGACGGCTAATGTTGGTCGGCGGTCCATGCCCGGTCCAATCCTTTCGGCTCTTCGTTCTTGCGCCACATTTCGAGACAAGCGGGGCGAACAATACCGGCCCAATCGGATCGGCGTCAAGCCCAGAAGTGCTAGCGTTGCAGTGACAGATTTCCAACGCCGTCAAATTGGACGCAGGGCTCCCAGCCAAACGGGTATTGCAACTTGTAAGGTGGAACGTATTCAAGGGCACCATCAGGTCGAAATCCAAACCGTCGATAGAATCCGGGATCGCCATACACGAACACGATGTCCACGGCGAGATTGCCGAGCTGCTCGGTGCCTTGCTCGATGAGCCTTGTTCCAATTCGTCGTTTCTGGAAGCTTGGGTGTACCGCAAGTGGAGCCAGGATGTAGCCGAGAAAACGATCTGCGTGGGCATCGGACGCCGGACTGAAGGCAACATGGCCAACAATTGCCGCACCGGATTCAGCAACGAGCGAAATCGTCTCGGGATTAGTCGTTTCTGCCAGCAGATCAATGGCCACAGAAGCAACGGTTTCCCCCTCATCCTTGGGAAAAGCCGATAAGTACAGCGTCCTGACACGCTCCGTGTCATCGGAAATTGCTCGTCGTAATTACATCGCAGGCTCTCGATCAGCAATAGCACGCCGTCGTCACACCTGGCCCCCTCGCCGGCTTGCCCGGCGACGGGCCCAACGTACAACACAATGGTAATCTCGTTTTGCCATTCGCGTCAATATTCACACACTTCCGGCACCCGTTAACGCTGCGTTGCCGTATGTGTGTCGGCCCTCCGGGCCTGAG
>JAGQPD010000376.1 GCA_020426865.1 Planctomycetales bacterium | reverse complement strand
CAATTTGAACTGGGTAAATACGACGAGGCGATCGCCAGTTACGGTTCCGCTCAAACCGCCGGCTACAACAAGGACGTCTGTGCGCTCGGCGTGTCCGAGGCCTATCGGCGACAAGGGGCCTTGGAAAAATCGCTGCAGACGCTCGACAATCTCTCCGGAGCCGTCGAGCAGACCGCCGAATACCTGTACCAGCGGGCTTGCACCGTCGCGGCCATCGGTGCGGGCCGGGATGAAGTGATCAAGCTGCTCGAGCGTGCCGTCGAATCCGATGGAATGCATGCCGGAGCGTTGTTTGGTTTGGCACTGGAAAACGATCGACACGGCAACGATGACATTGCCCTTGAGTACTACGAACGCGCTGCGACCCGCTTTCCTGCGCACGTCGGTTCCCTGCTGAACCTGGGGATCATGTACGAAGATCGTCAGGAATACAACAAGGCTGCTCAATGTTATGAGCGGATCCTCGAGGTGTTCCCCAATGAACCGCGAGCTCGGTTGTTCCTTGTCGACGCACAGGCTTCCAGCGATCAATTTTACGATGAGGAGGCTCAAAAGAAACGCGATCGCCTCGCACAGGTATTGAGTATTCCCGTCAGCGACTTCGAGCTATCGGTGCGTAGTCGTAACTGTCTGCAGAAGATGGGCATTCTCACCATCGGCGATTTGGCCAGGTGCTCGGAACAAGAGCTCCTGTCGAGCAAGAATTTTGGCGAAACGTCGCTCGATGAAATCCGCGAAATGCTCATGTCCAAAGGACTGACGCTGGGGCAATTTGCTCACGAAAAGGAAGAGCCCGAACCGGAACTGGATCTCAGTGCCATGTCGCCGGACGAACAAGCGGTGTTGGAGCGACCGATTTCCGACTTGAATCTCTCGGTGCGGGCGCGCAAGTGTATGGTCCGGCTGGGATTGACCACCGTTGGCGAATTGGTCCGCAAAACGGGCGACGATCTGCTGGAATGTAAGAATTTCGGTGTGACCAGTTTGAACGAAGTCCGTGAAAAACTGCAACCGTTCGGCCTGAAACTGCGTGGCGACTGATCGGCTCCTCACGGGGGAGCCGGGGCCTGGTAACGCCAAGGGTCTGTCAGGAATGCCCAAGCTTCTGTGTATTGCAATCCTTGGTGACGCACGTGGGTCATAGTGTGACGTTCTCGTTGATGGCGCGTGACCACGAGACGGCGGCGCGCCGGGGCGTGTTGCATACCCGTCGTGGCGATGTGCAGACGCCGACTTTCATGCCGGTCGGGACGCAGGGGACGGTCAAGGGGATCCCGATCGACCTGGTTCGTCAGACTGGAGCGGAGATTATTCTGGGCAATACGTATCACCTGACAATTCGTCCAGGTGAGCAAGTTGTGGCCGAGCTCGGGGGACTGCACCGATTCAGCGGATGGGAGGGGCCAATCCTCACCGACAGTGGTGGTTTTCAAATCTTCAGCCTGGCACAAATGGCCAAGATCGACGAACAGGGCGCGCGATTCCGCTCGCATGTCGATGGCAGTCTTCTCGAATTGACGCCGGAGCGAGCGGTCGCGATCCAGGAGTCGCTGGGGAGCGACATTGCGATGGTCTTGGATCATGTTGTGAGTTTACCCAATGACACGGCGGTGGTTCGCCAGGCTTGCGAGCGGAGTGTGCGCTGGGCTGCGCGCTGTCAGGCGGCGAAGCAGCGTGAGGACCAAAGCCAATTTGCGATTGTGCAAGGTGGGCTGGATGCCGAGCTGCGGCAGTGGTGTGCTCAGCAGTTGGCGCAAATGGACTTCCCCGGCTACGCGATTGGCGGGCTGAGCGTTGGCGAATCGACCGATGAGATGGTGCGGATGTTGGAGGCGACCTGCCCGCATTTGCCCGAAGACCGACCACGTTACTTGATGGGCGTGGGACGTCCCGAAGATTTGTTGGCCGGCATTGCCGCCGGTGTGGACATGTTTGACTGTGTAATGCCGACTCGCAACGGCCGCAACGCGCTGGCCTTTACCGATCGTGGGCCGGTTCGCCTGCGGAATCTAAAACACAAACTGGATCGTGAGCCGCTGGACGGGGATTGTCCATGTGCGGCGTGTCGCCATAGTCGCGGGTATCTGCGGCACCTGTTCATGGCAGGGGAGATGCTCGGACCGGTGTTGGTGTCGATTCACAATCTGACCTATTATCAACGGCTGCTGGGTGAGGCACGCGGGGCGATCGAAACGGGCGAGTTCGCTGGGTTTCGGGACGGTAAGCTGCGCATGTGGGGCGGGATAGGGTGAGGCTTGGCGGGCATGCACCCGGTTGGCGAATTGCGGAGGACCGCCCTTGCTCCTGATGGCGTAAAGCTTTAAGATGACCGATCGCGGTCCAAGATCGCTCGGCCCGGTATCGAATAGAGGTCCGGGCCGTTTTATGTTTGCTCGCCCGATGCGGTCCTTCGCCCGCGACTCGAGGGGCCGGAGTGCCGGCTAAGCTGCGTGTCCTTTGTTGAATTTTCGTTGGTTGAGTTATCGTGGGTTGATATGTCCGTTGCTGATATTTCCCCAGGCGGAATTCCCCTTATTGAGTTAGCCGTGCGTGGTGTGTTGATCGGCCAACAGCAGCCAGAAGGCGGCGGTATCGCTCAGGTCTTGATGCAGGTCCTGCCGTTTGCGGCGATCGGGATTCTGTTTTATCTGATGCTGATTCGACCGGAGAGTCAGAAGCGGCAGCAGTTGGCGCAGAAACTGAGCGAGTTGAAGAAGAACGATCGCGTCGTCACGGTGGGAGGGATTTATGGGACGGTCGTCAACGTCACGAAGGATTCGGATGACGTGACGATTCGAATTGATGAGAACAACAACACGCGGGTTCGGATCTTGCGCAGCGCAATCTCGCGGATTGTGTCAGGGGAAGATGGCGGCAGCAAGGCAGACGAATAGTAAGACGAATTACCATACGAGTCGCGTAACAATACGAGTCGCGATAGCGAACGAACATCCATACCACTATCCAGTACTTTTTCGACAGTTAGGGCTGAAATCCCATGGATCCGAGTCAAGTACCGATTCTCATCGTATTCGCTGCCACAATTCTGGCGTTTGGGTTGGGGATCTATTTTGGTAACTCGTTGCGCATGAAGGATCATGCCTGGAAGATCGCATTGATTCTCAGTTCGATCGCGCTGTTCGGTACGATCACGTATTTCTATTGGCCTCCAGCGTTGGGGATCGACCTCAGCGGTGGGGTGATCCTGGTCTATGAGGTTGACGAGGAAGAGACGGCTACGGAAGCGGAGCGGCGTGGCGCGGATTCCGGTGACGTCGATATGGATGCGTTGGTGGACGCGATTTCGCAGCGTTTGAATCCGTCCGGCGTCAAGGACATCGTGGTTCGCAAGTATGGCCCTAAGCAAGTGGAAGTGATTGTTCCACAGGTTTCGGAAAAGGAAATCGATTTTATCAAGCGGGCAATAGTTGAGCAGGGGTTCTTAAAGTTTCGCATGGTTGCGACGCAGAGCAAGAATCCGGACGTATGGCAGGCGGGACGCTCGGCGTTGGAGTCGACCGATCCCGAGGAGCGTGCCAGTCGGTATGTCATGGGCCCAACTGGCCAGCGCATCGGCGAATGGGTGGAAGTGGG
>JAGQPD010000375.1 GCA_020426865.1 Planctomycetales bacterium | reverse complement strand
TGGCGATCTGCGGCGACTCGATCACCGAACAGAAGATGTACTCGCGGATCATTGAGACCTATCTGACGGCCTGCACGCCTCAACTGGAGATTACCGTGCGGCAGTATGGATGGAGCGGTGAAAAAACGGACGGATTCTTACGACGAATGGAACAGGACTGTCTCCGTTTTGACCCCACCGTTGCGACGCTCTGTTATGGCATGAACGACGCCCGATATCGCCCGTTTGACGTTACCAATGGGCTTTGGTACGAGGAGCATTATCGAGCGATTGTCCGCAAGTTCAAGCAGCGTGACGTGCGGGTCGTGCTTGGGTCCCCCGGCTGTGCTGGCAAATTGGCGACGTGGGTTCGTTCGCGCGCCGGCACGCTCGACGAATTGAATTTGAACCTCGCGGCACTGCGGGACACGGCCATTGACGTGGCGAGAACCGAACAGGTGGCATTCGCAGATGTCTTTTGGCCGATGTATCAAGCGCAGGTATTTGCTCCGGGTCAGCATCATGCTACGGCGGACCAGCCCTACGAAGTTGCCGGGAAGGACGGCATCCATCCTGGTTGGGCGGGGCATGTCATCATGGCCTATGCGTTTCTACGCGGGATGGGTCTTGATGGAAAGCTCGCGCAGATCGAAATTGACTTGACTTCCCACAAGGCAACGGCATCGGCAGGGCACACGATCGAATCGATGGGGGAAGGGCAATTTCGACTGGTTAGCAAACGTTATCCCTTCTGCGCGGCAGGGGACATTGACAGTGACGCGTCGGTTCGTTCGGGCATGACGCTCGTTCCGTTTTTCGATGACCTCAATCAATTTACCTTGCAGGTCAACGGTGGTGACGAGCAGAAAACTATGGTCGTCACTTGGGGCGATGAGAGTCGCGAGTTTTCGGGCGCCGAATTGGCAGCGGGAATCAACCTGGCCAAGGAATTTGTTGTTGGTCCATTCACGGAAGCATTCCAACGAGTGGATGCTGCGGTGGCGGCAAAGCAGGCATTCGAAACCGAGCAGGTCAAAAAGGTTTTTCATGGCCCGCGAGGAAAAGAGGATTTCGAACGTGCAGTGAAAGAGACTGAAGCGGAACGTTCGCCGTTGGCCGACGCCATTGCCGATGCAATACGACCGGTTGCGCATACCCTGACGGTGCAAGCTAAAACTGGAAATAGAGAAACGGACTGAGTTGGCTGAAGCGGAGCACGCAGAAGGCCATGAGGGCGCCGAAGGCCGCGGCGCTGTAGAAGTTGAGCCCCACTGAGATTCGCCACATATTCGGCATTCGTAGGCAGACGCCCAATAAAATCCCCAATACGGCGATTCCCCAGACCCCACACACAGCCTGTTCCAGGTTCTTGTCAATCCCGCGGCATCCGGCCATTGCTGTTATCATCGTCCCTGCCGCCGACAGGGATGGTGAGCGAAAAAGTACCCAGCCGACCACAACCGAAATGAACGTGATCATCGTGCCCACCGGACGTGACATTCCTTCCAGCGTCTTAGTCCGCCGCAACGCCGCGTGTATTGCCAGCAGCAGTCCGTGATAGAGTCCCCAACAGACGAACGTCCACCCGGCGCCATGCCATAGGCCTCCGAGGAACATCACGATGAACAGATTGCGCGCGGTGAGGAGCGATCCGGCACGGCTGCCGCCCAGCGGGATGAACAAGTAGTCACGCAGCCAGAAGGAAAGCGTCATATGCCAACGTCGCCAGAACTCGGCGATATTGGCGGCTTGATACGGTGAGTCAAAATTCTGCGGGAAGGAAAACCCGAGCATCAGTCCCAGACCGACGGCCATGTTGCTGTAACCGGCGAAATCAAAATACAACTGGCACGTATACCCCAATGCCGCAAACCAGGCGGAGAGGAGTTGGAGGCGAGCGGGATCGCGCCACAACGGGTCACAGACGGCCGCGATAGTGTCGGCAAGCAAAACTTTCTGGCACATGCCCAACACGAAAAACATGATCCCGCGGGCCATAACGTTCCAATCGCATCGGCAGGGAATCGCCCGCATTTGGTCTTCAATGTCCGAATAGCGTACGATCGGGCCAGCGATCAATTGGGGAAACATCGACACGTAGGCGGCGAAATGTAAAAGACTACGAGCCGGCCTGGCGGCACCCCGATAGATATCGATCGTGTAACTCATCGTCTGAAACGTGTAGAACGAGATTCCGACCGGCAACACGAGTTTCGGCACCGGAAACGGGCCTCCCCATTGTTGCCATTGAGCAAGTGCATTCCACGATTCGGCGAAGAATCCGAGATACTTGAAAAAGGCGAGCAGGCCCAAGTTGAGCGTCATTGAAAACAGGAGCCAACCGCGGCGCCGCCAAGGAACTTGCGACCGATTGATCTGGTTGCCCGCCACATAGTCGCCCCAAGTCGACAACCACAGAAGTGGCACGAAGCGATAGTCCCACCAGCCGTAAAAAAGATAGCTGGACGCGGTCAATATGGCCAACCGCCAGCGGACATCAAGCCGGGGAAACCACCATACGCACAACACCAGCGGGAGGAAGATCAACAAGAACTCGTAACTATTGAAGAGCACTGCCACCTCCATGATCCTGGCGGCAGGATTCCCATAGCGTATCGATCATCTTTCGCGTGTTTGGTTCCAGCGGATGAACGCCATCGACGAAATCGCGTTGGTCGCCACAGTAGGACTCGATGTCCGAGAAGTCGCGCCAGTGAAAGCCGAATTCTCGCTGGCATTCATCCAATACGCAACATAGTTCCGCCCTGCGTTCGTTGTAGGATGTTGTGGTCGACAGATGATCTGCCAACTGTGGATGGAGTGTCGTGATAAAGACGTGCACCTCGACGCGGTCCGTTTCGCACGATTTGAAGAATTTGCGGAGCAGGTCCAACTTTCGTTTGGACAATTCGCTAAATCCGCGCACACGTTGTTCGTATTCCGATTTGGTGTAGTCCAAGTGAGGCGTGATGTCGAAGGTACCATCGTGCAACTGTTGTTCGCGGTCTTCGTAAACCAAGACACCATCATCGGTGAAATGCACAAGCGAGTGTGGTCGGCTCGATGGTCGCACCTGGAACACCAGCGACCGCAGCGATTGTTTGGTTTGGTCCCAGCTAATCGCGTCTCGATACGGGCGGAGCCGATACTGCATTGCCAGATCGTCGGCGACCTCTCGGAACAACTCGGGGGTGCTTCCCAGGCGCAGATCCGTGTCCACGGCGTCGCTAAAGCTTGGAACGTCAAGCCCCAGCACAATTGTGGCTGGTGCTCGGCCGTATCGGCGTCTGTAAAACCTCACAATTGCCAGATAGTCGTAGGGGTCAGCATAGTTGACACCGGCATTATAGAAGTTCGTGCCGGTCACTTCGTACAAGTATCGAGGCTCGAATTTCATCACCCGCGATGAACCTAGGACGATTCCCTCAGGCGCCGCTGTGGCGCGTTGCAAATAGTCCACCTTTTCGCGTCGTGTCGTAGGGATCAATGGCGAAACGAGTTGCGTGTTGTATTCCGCAAGTGGGTTTACCAAGAAATTGAAACCGGCGACCATTGCCAGCATTCCGACGAAACTCGCCGTCGCCACGAAACAAAACCTTCGCGCACGATGTTGGCTTACATCGGATTTGTTTTCCATTCCACCATCCGTCGAGGCGGGCACCGTATCGAGTAGTTGAGGCATAAGTTGCGGTTGGCGCCTGGCGCGCGATGGGACTCGTTTTGCCCCGCATGCGACACACTTGCTCCGCACGCTGAGCTACGAGACAAAAAAGACTGTCTCAATAAGCTACGTTACGGACACTGACACAGGCTCACGGCCATGGGACTCGCAGCCGAATGAATAACGGTAACGTGTCACGTTCGCTACAATCGTCACAGTCATCAAACGGATCATTGAGAACCGAAAGAACGACGATCAGACTACGATCAGACTACCAGTGGTAGCGTCCGCTTTTCCTGGGCGCTACGTAATGCGGTGTCGACGATCTGTTGACCGATGCGGCTGACGAACGTCGAAAGTGGCCCTTCTACCGGGATGTCGCGTTGCACGCAGTCGACAATGTATTGAACAGGATCTTGGAACGGGGGCTGCAACACATCGACCTTCACCGGATGACCATCGGGATGTTTACTGTTTTGAATGGTAATCGTGTCTTCGTAATCACTGCTGAGTATGGTGCCATCGGTGCCGAGCAACACAAAACCGGTGCGAGGTTGTGTCAAGTGTGTCCAGGGGTCGGTGAACGTCCCCCAGCGCGTGTGGTAGGTGCAAAGCCCAAACTCATAGCGTGCTACGGTGACAGACTGTTCGTCGACTTCCAACCCCTCCGGATCATCGACGACCGCGGTGACTTCCAGAGGCATCGCGTTGTCCAGGAACCAGGTACCCAACGTCGTTCCATAACCGAGATAATCCAACAGCGAACCACCGCCGTGCGCCCGGCGGTAGAACCAACTGTGGGGTTTTTCGGCCGCCACTTGTTCGGCGGTACGCGCTGCTTTGTCCGCGGTGTGCCAGAGGGGACCGCGATTTCCGCCGTAATAATGGACTTCGATCAAACGTCCGATTTGCCCTTCGTCCACCAGACGCTTGGCCGTTCGATGGGACGGGTACCATGCCAGCGGCCAGTTGATGGCAAGCTGCTTGCCGGTCGCTTGCATCTGCGCGATCATATCGTCCGCTTCGGCAAGCGAGGCCGCGAAGGGCTTTTCTATCAAGATATGCACGCCGTAGGGAGCCACGCGACGCGTCCACTCGCCGTGCTGGCTGGTCGCCGGACAGAGAATCACCAGATCGGGACGCGTCTCTTCCAGACAGCGACGGTAGTCGGTGTAAACTCGTTCGGCGGGAATGCTGAAGGTGGTGATGGCATCGGCCATCCGCGGCGGGTCCTCGTCACAGACAGCAACCAGGTCGACGAGCGGGTGCCGGGCGGCCAACCGCAGGTTATCTCCCATGTGAAAATGGTCAAAGTTGATCCCGGCAACTGTCAGACGCGGCGGCTGATTTGTCATGGCAGATTCTCTCCATCTAGGCAAGCCTGGTAATCCAGGCAAGGTAATCGCAATTCAGATGTGACATTGCAGAACCCTGTCAAAACTGGGAATCCTGGAAAACTATTCCGTTCGCTCGGATTTTTCTTATCGTGCGGGTGACGGCGATCCGATTCTTTCGCATAACCCGTTCAATCGGTACTTCAGGCACAGTTTGCCTGAACGGAGGAGGGGCTACCCAAAAATAACGGTCACGCGGCGAAACAACAAACGCCGCGGATAAAAATCGTGACAAATCGAAAGGGATCACCAGGGATGGTCACGCAACGCCAACGAAACAGAGCCGTAGTATCACTCGTGCTGCTGGCAATCATGTCGGGTTGCTCGGTTTATCGCAACACGGTACCGGCGTATTTGATTGGTCCCGGCACCCCTATGGGTGCCCGTGAGGACCGCGAGGCGATCAATTTTCTGCGATTACGTCAGGATCCACCGGACGCATACCGATTGGATTCGCGCGACGTCCTGGGGATCTATATTGAAGGGGTCCTGGGCAACAAGGAGGAACCGCCGCCGGTGCATTTTCCGGAGACCGGTGATTTGCCACCTGCCGTGGGATACCCCGTCCCG
>JAGQPD010000374.1 GCA_020426865.1 Planctomycetales bacterium | reverse complement strand
GGGGGGGGGGGTGGGGGTGGGGCGTGGGGGGGGGGGGGGGGGGGGGGGGGGGGGGGGGGGGGGTGGGGAGGGGGTGGGGGGGGGTTGGGGGGGGGGGGGTATTGGGGGGGGGTGTATGTGTGTTAATATATATGATCATGTGATACCTATATGGGCTTGCGGCGTTTTGTCGCATATGGCTAATGGGTTCAGTGAACGCAAGTGTATATTATATGGGCGTATTAGGGGGACATATGGCGATTATTCTGCATTCGGAATTCAGGAATCTGACGCGTGCCGACTTTCACGTTCAGGCGGAGAAGTTCATCGGCATCGCATTCGACGTTCAAAACCAATTGGGGAGGTATTATTCTGAAGCGATCTATCAAGAGGCATTGCGGCAGCGGTGCGAAGAAGTAGGGCTGACGCCGACATTGAAGGAGGTGCGAATCAGTTTGTCGCACGCCGACTTTGAAGCCTACTTTTTGGTGGATATATTGGCGGCCCATGGACTGATCGTCGAGTTAAAAGCAGCTGAATCACTTTGTGCCCGGAACGAGGCTCAGGCGCTGCAATACCTGATGTTATCTGAAGTCAACCACGGGCTATTGTTGAATATGGGTGGGGACCAAGTCGAGAAACGGTTTCTCACGACCAACCTGACATTGGCGGAACGTCGGCGGGTGAACGTGTCGCAGCAGGAGTGGACGGAATTGGGTGGACGAAGCCGCCTGTTGCGAGAGTCGGTTCTCGAACTGATTGACGACTGGGGTTCTTTCCTTGGTGTGCCCTTGTACCGCAATGCGCTGATGCACTTATTGGGGGGGCCCGAAGTCGTAATGCGGAATGTTCCGGTCTATGACCACGGTCGGTGCCTGGGAGAGCGATCGTTTTTTACACTATCTGACGACGTGGCTGTCTGCTTCTCGGCACTTCGAGCTAATCGTGCGGGTCTCCAGGGCCAGCTTTTGCGGGTATTGAATCACACACCGTTGCGTTATTTTCAATGGGTCAATATCTCGGGTCACGAGATTGAATTCCGCACGGTGAGTCAAAACAGGCTGTCGTCCGGTGCCGCTCCGCGGGCCGGACAGGCGCGGGACAAACCGCGAAAGACAGATTTGTAGTAATCGTTATCGGATATTCGCGTCGGGCAGTTCCGATTTGACGCCTTCGTCCAGTGGCATAGTGTCTTCGGCGATATCGGTGGCCTGCATGAGTTCGTGCAATTGTCGTTTGAGGTCGGCGATCAGTCCTTGCGATTGCGGTTCGTTGGCGAGATTCTGTTGTTCGCCGGGGTCGCTTGCCAGGTCGTAGAGTTCAGGCAGGTGTCGATCTGGCGAGCCATCGCCGTGGGGGTAGTGGATGTATTTCCAGCGATCGGTGCGAATGCCGCGCACGTTGGGCGTGTAGGGAAACTGCTTTTCATAGTTGTAATGGTAGAACCACGCCGTGCGCCAATCGTGATCGCCGGTGGTGACCAGCTGCCGCACGGATCGGCCGTGTGATTTGGGGAGCGGTTCCGCACCGCAGAGGTCCAGGATCGTTGGGGCGACGTCGACGGTTAGTACTTGCTGGGTGATCCGTTTCGGTCGATGAGTGGGTGTCAGTCCAGGGTAGCGAATGATCATGGGAATGCGGATACTTGCCTCGTGCATTGTGCGTTTGTCGACCATACCGTGTTCTCCTTCGAGCAGGCCATTGTCGCCCATGAAGATGAAGACGGTATTGTCGAGTTCACCCGCTTGGCGAAGCGTATCGGTGAGCCGAGCGATACTGTCGTCGAGCGACAGGATCGTGCCCCAGTAGGCACGGATCATTCGAGCGAAATCGGTAACGGCCTCGGACTTGTCGTTGGGAAATTCCTTCCGCCAGGCAAACAGGGGGCCATAAATCCCGTGCCAAGTATACAACCGTTGGGTGATCCACTCGGGCTTGTTCTGCAAGTGAAAGGCGGTTTGTGGGTAATTGATTTCGACGTGATCAAACGTGTGGGCGTATTTTTCTTCCGGCAGGTAGAAGCTGTGAGGCGCTTTTTGGCCAACCATCAACAGGAACGGCTTTGAGCGATCTTGTTTGAGCCAATCGACGGCGATATCGGTCACGACATGCGTGTAGTAGCCGGGCATAACGCGGCGTAGTTCGCCGTTGAAGTTGAATTCGGGATCGTAGTAGGTCCCTTGACCTCGATGAGTGACAAAGTAGTCGAAGCCGGGACGCGGACTATCGTCTTTTTCGCCCATGTGCCATTTGCCGACATAGGCGGTTTCGTAGCCCGCCGCCTGCAGCTGACGGGGGAAGCTCGCCAGCGTCGGCGGGTAGTCGGTGAAATTGTCGGTGACGCCGTGGACATGAGCGTAAAGGCCGCTGAGGATCGACGCACGACTGGGGCTGCACAAGCTGGTGGTGCAGAACATGTTTTCAAAGAAGACGCCTTCGTGAGCTAACTGGTCGATGTTGGGTGTCACCAAATGCGGGTGCCCAGCGCAGCTCATGGCATTCCACCGTATGTCGTCGCACAGGACGACGACCACGTTCGGTTGAACTCGATCGGCAGCCGTCCGCTCGCGGATCTTGTTCACTCGAGCAAGTTCGGCTGTCGATAATTCCCACTGGTCGCCGCCCGGCGTCACTCGAATCAATTGTAGTCGGTCCAATTTGACGGAACCGCCGTAGCGAATTGTCAGTACAATGTCACCGCGTAGGGTGATCCGATTTCCGTTGGTTTCGTCGGGTGCAAGCTTGAAATCATTTTCGCAGTGAGAATCCGAAAGTTTGACCGTCGCCAGCTTGGCCCACACCTGGTCATCTGGAAGCTCGCCGGAATCCCCCATCGAGTAGGCCAGGATCCTCCCACCATCGATGGTGATGGTCAGCTCGGTAACTCGCGCTGCAAAGGCACGACCCACACATGGGCCCGAGATCAGGATGGCCAACACAAACAGGAGCATGCGGTGAACGTATTGGTGGCGTGGTTGACGCATTCTGGGCCTTCTGTCGGTACACTAAACGAGTGATCAAGTCATGGACCATGATTTTCAGGTCTCATTGCCAGTGAGCTCACATGTCCGGAAACCAACGATTATGCACATTGCGGGCGGTCAGGGCAAGTCGCCCGGTTGCTCGACTCGTCGAAAAGGCCGGACGATTGGGAGGCCGTGGACAGTCACACTGGCGGCGCGCTCGTACTTTGCAATACCTCGAGGTTCGAGGTATTGCGAGCTTCCTGCCAAAGCTTGAGGGCGGGGAGTGGCGCATGCCACTGCTGGTGCGTGACGACACGATCCGATACAACAGGACCGTCAACGGCGATAGAAATGAACGCCGA
The DNA here is from genome assembly GCA_020426865.1 of Planctomycetales bacterium. Taxonomy (GTDB): domain Bacteria; phylum Planctomycetota; class Planctomycetia; order Pirellulales; family Pirellulaceae; genus JAGQPD01. The sequence continues at coordinate 9,162 of JAGQPD010000374.1, read as the reverse complement.
ATATCGACTGGAGATTTCAAATAGCAGTGGGAGCGATTCTGATGCGCCAGAACACGATTGCCTTCCTGTCTTGGATTGCCAACACACTGGTCACGGTCACAGCCACACTGGCGGCATCGACCAACGTATTGGTAATCGTTAGCGACGACCAAGGATATGGGGACGCCGGGTTTCAAGGGAGTTCGGAGATCGTTACGCCGAATCTCGATCGGTTGGCGGCATCGGGAGTGCGTTGTACTAATGGCTACGTGTCGCATCCGTTCTGTTCTCCGACTCGTGCCGGTCTATTGACGGGTCGTTATCAGCAGCGGTTTGGTCATGAGTACAACCCGGTATACGATCCGCTGGATGAACGTGAGGGGTTGCCACTCACTGAGCGACTGTGGCCGCAGTGGATGCAGGATGGAGGATACGACACCGCCTGGATCGGCAAGTGGCACTTGGGATCGTCGCCGTCGCATTCGCCATGGAACCGTGGATTTGCCCACTGCTATGGCTTCATTGGTGGTGGTCATCGATTTATGGATTGGCAACCAAACGAGCGACAATACACGTTGCCATTGGTCCGCAACGGACAACCACTGGACGAAGTCCCCGCACACCTGACGACGGAATTCGGCGACGAGGTGGCACGCTTTATTCGTGCGCACACGGAAAAGCCGTGGTGTCTTTATCTGGCGTTCAACGCGCCGCATGTCCCTCACGAACCGACCGAAGAGCGGCTGGCGAAATTCGCTCATATTTCGAACGTGCGGCGGCGTCGGTATGCCGCACAGGTCAGTCTCATGGATGACGCCATCGGTACCGCCATTCAAGCACTGGCCGATACCGACCAAACGAATCGAACGCTGGTCTTTTTCTTTAGCGACAATGGTGGGCACGAGCCAAGCGGTTCGGACAATGGGCCATTGCGTGGGATTAAAGGCGATGTCTATGAGGGTGGGGTGCGTGTGCCGTACATTGTGAGCTGGCCCGGTCGCTTGCCGGCCGGTGCGACCTATGACCCACCTGTGTGCTCGTTGGATGTCATGGCAACGTCATTGGCCGCGGCCGGTGTGGCAATGCCACGGGACGGCGTTTACGACGGTGTCGATTTAATCCCCTATTTGACCGGCACGGTAACGACTCGCCCCCATCAGCGGTTGTATTGGCGGATGCAGCACAAGCAGACATTGGCCATGCGAGACGGCGACTGGAAGCTTGTTCGGTTACCCGACCAACCGCAGCAACTGTACGACCTGGCCAACGATCTCGGCGAATCCCATGACTTGGCCAACGAGCGCCCGCGACTATTAGCGACGTTATCAGCGGCACTCGACAAATGGAACGCCGAACTCGTCGCCCCAGCATTTCCTGGCTCGACCGTGAAAAGCGAAGACTGGGGACCCGGCGGTGCGAACCAGCAGAACCGCAAATAATTTGAGTGTGTGACTTGGCTGTCACGTGATCAATTGGTAACATTAATGGCGTTGCCTTTGAATTCGAATGTTGCAGGTTGTCAGAAGAGGAGCGCACGGGATGTCCACGCAAGACGAGTTTTCGTTGGATATTTGTCAATCGATCGAGATGTCGGCGGCGATTGGTGATGCCTTTAGGGCGTTGTTAAGACGTTTGACTACCGACAACTCGACCCCCGACAACCGGCCGATGCCGATGGTGTTGGAGGAGTGGCCGGGCGGGCGTTGGTTTCGTGACTTGGGGGCCGGGCAGGGGCATCTATGGGGGTTTGTGCAAGTGATCAAGCCGCCGACGCTGCTGGAATTGCATGGCCCGATGTTCATGTCCTATCCGGTGGCTGGTCATATTCAATTTCGCTTGACGCCGGTCGCTGGTGGCGTGGAACTGTCTTTGCGTCATCGAGTGATTGGTCCGGTGGAAGAAGAGCATCGCGTGAATGTCGTTCCCGGTTGGCAGCATATGTTGCAGCAAACGAAGGGGTTGGCGGAACGGGCCTGATCGACGCGATTTGGATGCGGCGAAACCGACTGCCACTTTGACGTTCAAAGTGTTGACGCACACGACGCCGTAGCGGCTATGGTGCCGCGCCGAGAAAGAAGTCGGGCCAAAGATCATCGGCGGAACCGACGGCGTATTGAGACAGGTCACTGACACCAGCGCGTAGCAGTACGTCTTCATCCACCAAGAAATTACCCGTGCAGTCGCGGCTGGGTTGAGTGAGAACGTAGTGTGCCGCATCGGCCATGATTTCCGGCTTGCGGCAGCGCTGGATCGCCTGCTCGCCCCCTAACAAATTCATCACGGCTGCTGTGGCGATCGCCGTCTTGGGCCACAGAGCGTTCACGGCGACGCCAGCTTCTTGAAACTCGCGTGCCATCCCCAGCACGCACATGCTCATCCCATACTTGGCCATTGTGTATGCCACGTGTCCGGCGAACCAGCCGGGATCGAGATTCAGTGGTGGCGAAATGTTGAGAATATGTGGGTTTCCCGAATTCATCAGGTGGGGCAGCGCCGCTTGCGAGCACAGAAATGTACCGCGAACGTTAACGGCATGCATCAAGTCGAAACGTTTCATGTTGGTGTTCAGCGTACCTGTCAATTGGATGGCGCTGGCGTTATTGACCAAGATATCGATACCACCAAACGTGGAGACCGCCTGGTCGATTGCAGCTTGGACCTGTTCCTCGGAACGAATATCGGTGATGCAGGCCAGGCCGCGACCGCCGGCCTGTTGGATTTCTTCGACCGCCGAGTGCACCGTGCCTGGGAGCCGTGGATCGGGCTTGTCCGTTTTTGCGGCCACCACGATGTTGGCACCATCTCGAGCTGCACGCAGGGCGATCGCCTTGCCGATCCCCCGACTCGCTCCGGTAATGAATAAGGTGCGGTTTGCCAGACTCGACATGGTCATCTACTTTCGTACAATCAAAACCGGGAAGAAAGTCAAGGCAACAAATCGCTAACATGTTAACGTAAACTGACCCTGGTCAATCAATACTATCAGGAATCCAGCCATGAAGCGACGTGAGTTTCTCAAGTCAGTGCCTTTGGTGGCGTGTTGTGCCCAGGCATTTGCGGAATTGCCGCGAGCACCACGCGTGTTGCTGCGTTCGTCGTGGCAGGTCGTAAACATCGGCGATATCGCTCACACGCCGGGCGTCCTGCGGTTACTCGGGCAGTACATTCCCGAAGCCGAAGTGACGTTGTGGGCATCGGGAGACCTTTCCGAAGAAGTTGCCGCAATGCTTCGTAGGCGGTTTCCCAATTTGGCAATCGTCAAAGGCTCGATCGGCACCGACGGAAAGGCGAGCAACTCAGAATTGTCCGATGCCATTGCGTGGTCCAGTTTCTTTTTGCATGGTTCGGGACCGTCGTTGGTCGCCGCCAAAGACCTGGTAGCATTCGTCAAGCATACCGGCAAACCATTTGGGGTCTATGGTATCACTCACGGCTCGTTCAGTACTGGCAATGATGCGGAGCTGCTGAGCCAGGCGCGATTCGTATACTTTCGCGATTCGGTATCGTTGGCACGAGCTCGAAACGAAGGAGTCACGTGCAAGGTCATGGAGTACGGACCTGACGGGGCATTCGCCTGTGACCTTCGCGATGACGACAAGGCCAGCCGATTCTTGAAGGAGCATGACCTTGAGGTGGGAAAATACTTGTGCTGCCTTTCTCGTCTGCGCTATACCCCCTACTGGACAATTCCGGCCAAGAATCGCCCGTTCGACGCCGAACGTCATCGCCGAAATGAAATGATGAAGGAACGCGACCATCTCGAGTTGCGCAAAGCCATTGTGGCAATAGCGCGTCAGACGTCCTACAAGGTGCTGCTCTGCCCCGAGGATGCAACACAAATGGCGGTAGGGCGCGAAATGTTTTGGGAAAAACTTCCGGAAGACGTGAAGCCACAGGTCGTCTGGCGAGATTCATTCTGGCTGACCGACGAGGCACTCAGCATCTACGTTCGTAGCGCTGGCCTCTTCGGTAGCGAAATGCACTCCCCGATTATGGCGGTCGGCAACGGTGTGCCAGCAATCGTATGCCGGTTCGAAGAGCAAACCAGCAAAGGATTCATGTGGCGCGACATTGGCCTGGACGATTGGCTGTTCGACCTGGATGACCCCACGGACCATCCGCAGATCGTTCCTGCCGTATTGTCCCTGGCTGAGTATCCCGATCGAGCGCGGCAAAAGGTGGAAAAAGCCAGGGGCTTCGTCCAGCAACGTCAACGGCAAACGATGGATTTTGTGAAAAATTCAACAAAAACCGTTTAATGCATTATCAGGGTGGGGCGTCAGAAATGGACGTGTGTGGTGTTGGAGTGCGGGGGCCAGAAGGATGAATCGTTGATGAAGAAGAGTGAAAAATGATTGCCAGCGGACTCCGTGGCATTTAGACTGGGGGAGTTCAATTCGTTGGAAGATCTTTCGTCAACATCATTGAAAAAGGGCTGCTCATGATCGTACGAAACTGGAAAAGAAAACTGGCACTTTCGGCCGCTGCCGGCGGGCTTGGCATAGCTACTGCTCAGGCGGACACGGTCGTGCTCGAAGGTTTGGGTGGCACCAACGCCGAGGTTCCTGCCGATCATGGTTCGACGGCGCAGACAACGGTGACGTGGAATGCGGCGGCTTGGGACCAATACGCCGACTGGGATGGTCGGGGAGATGTTTACCAATTGGACGGATCGGAGCTCTGGGTCTCCTTCGCACCTACCTCGGCCAATGGTAGTGTCAGTATTTCGTCGTTCGACCTGGACGAGTGGGCTGGAGGTGGGGATACCGTGATCGACTGGAAGATCGAAGGTTCCGCAAACGGTCTGATCGACAGCGGCAGTTGGGACGACTTTAGTGATGCCAAAGGCGGAAACGGGGGGCGCACCGCCATCTCACCGGCCAGCGGCAGTGGTGCGCTTGGTGAAACGCTTACATTGACGTTCACTAAGGTGTCCGGGGTTGGATCATATGTAGCGCTGGACAATTTGACGTTTGTCGAATCCGTGGTACCCGAGCCGACATCGTTGGCACTGGCCGGCCTGGCTGGATTGGGTGCATTGGCCATGCGACGACGCCGTTCGTAGGGCGGCATTCGGAAAATCGATTCAATGTCGATGACAGACGGCGAGCGCGCGGTTCATGAGTCGGCGTTGGCGGCAATCGGACGTGGCGAACTGTTGCGTGCACAGGAGTTGTACGCAACCGCCACGTCGACCGGAAACGCATCGCCGGACTTGATTGCTGAGCACGGCTTTTTGCTATGGAGTGTCTACTCAGTTCAAGAAGCCAGTCGACTGTTCGATACCGTTGTGAATGACGCGCAATCTTCGCCGGCACTCTGCCGATTGATCGCGCGGCGATACTTCAGTATTGGTCAATTCGAGAAGGCGGTTGCTGCCATGCGCAGTGCGGTTGCGTGCGACGGTGACGCCGAGAACTACGAGCTGTTGGCCGGCTGCCTGGAACGCAACAACGAATTGAGCGAAGCCTGGGACTATGCCACTCGATCGTTGGCATTGGCCCCAGCGGCACCGCGCCCGGTGCGGCTGCTGGCCCACATCGAAAGACGCCGCGGCGAGTTCGACGCGGCGATCCATCGGCTTCAACAGCACCTGGCACGTTATGAGGACGCATGGGACTGGGGGCTGCGCTACGAACTGGCGGCCTGCCTCGACCGTGTCGGGCGTTTCGACGAGGCCTGGTCAGAATTACTGTTGGCCAAGTCAATGCTTTCGTCGCAAGCGGCACCGAGTCTGGCAAAGTCCTATGCGATTCGTACACGTCAAAAGGAGCTTACGACATCGACGACCGACGCCGACTTGAGCCGTTGGCACACGGCGTCGTCGACACTGGCAAATCCCATGTCAATCACTCTGATGGCCGGCTTCCCTCGCTCGGGAACAACACTCCTGGAACAGATCATCTCCGCCCATCCCCGTTGCATCGGTACCGACGAATCGGGAGTGTTGGCATCGCAATTCATTTCACCGATCGTTCGCGAGCCGGCCGATGTTGCGGATGCGATGATTGAGATTCGCGCGTTCGATCGCGCGCAGATTGACGCAGGTCGCCAGACGTATCTTCGGTTCACCGAGGCGTATCTATGGGGGCCGGTCGGCGGTCGCATGCTGATCGAAAAGGACCCAATGCTGACGCCCGACCTGCCGCTGCCGTTGCGGCTGTTTCCCGATGCGAAAGTGCTCATGCCGCTGCGCGATCCCCGCGACGTCGTGATCAGTTACTTCTTCACGATGGTACCGCTGGACTGGAGCAGTGCGTCGGCGATCTCGATCGACGAGAGTGCCAGGTTCTATCGCGACTGTATGCTGCATTGGATTTATTTGCGTGAACGACTCGCTTGGCCTACGCACGAAGCTCGCTACGAAGATCTCGTCTCCGATCAGGTTTGCGAAACGCAGCGCATTTTTGGCTTCCTGGGACTCGACTGGCAACCCGATGTCCTGCAAGTCGAACAGCGTAGCGCGCAACGAGCGATCCGAACACCGACGTACGACGATATTACCAGACCCATTTACCAGCGTTCCGTCGCACGTTGGAGAAACTACGAACGCCAGCTTGCGCCTGTGCTGCAGATCCTCGACCCGCTCCTGCACGAGCTAGGATATGAATAACGTCACCACGGCTGTCAGTCGTCACCACGGCTGCCCCAGGTAAAGTTCCCTGGCTGTCCCAGCCGTAGCCGTTTTCCGCCTGTCCCAGCTTCACTGTCCCATCCCCAGGATCCTTGCGCCTAATTTGTGGAATATGTATTATCCACAAATTAGTACGGATGAATGCGTGGCTCGTTTGAAAGGGACGGCTGGGTCAGCCGTGGAACATTGGAGGCTATCGCACGGGTCTGTTCCCTGGTGCGAGGCAGCATCGCTGACGAGAATCGGTTGAATAACACTAGCGGACGATCGCGTAGCGCCTCATGATTTAAATGATCGCCTCAATCACGTCGCCATGCACGTCCGTCAATCGTCGATCGATGCCGTTGTGCCGAACGGTCAGCCGTTTGTGATCGACTCCCAGTAAGTGCAGGATCGTGGCATGGACATCGTAGACCTGAGTTGGGCGGCTGCGGTCGAGCGGTTTATAGCCCCATTGGTCGGACGGACCGTGTGTGATCCCACCTTGGATCCCGCCACCGCACAGCCAATTCGTAAACACGTGCGGATTATGATCGCGCCCTTTACTGCCTTGCGTGCTCGGCATCCGTCCAAATTCGGTCGTCCAGAGGACGATTGTATCGTCCAACAGTCCACGTTGTTTAAGGTCTTTCAACAACGCCGCCGTACCAACGGCCATCCCCATCGCCAGAGGACCATGGTCGCGCTGGATATCTTCGTGACTATCCCAATTGCGACGAGGAAAGCTATTGTCGTTGCCGGACCAAATCTGCACGAACCGCACGCCACGCTCAACGAACCTCCTGGCAATCAAGCATTTTCGGCCGAAGTATTCAGCCTCCTCAGCCGGATTGATTTCATCGGGGTACGTGGCGCCCTGCCGATCCAAACCGTACATCTTCAGAATGTATTCCGGCTCCTGTGAGATATCCAGCGCCTCCGGCGCGCTCAATTGCATTCGAGCGGCAAGCTCGTACGATCGGATGCGTGCATCCAAACGCGTGTCGCCGGACCGAGCATGCTCGTATTGACGATTCAGTTGCTGCAAGACGGCAAGTCCATCGCGGTCCGATCTGGCCGTTGCATACTCGGCTTGCGGAAACAAATCTTCAATCGGATTGTTGCGCTGCGGAAAGATCGCTGTACCTTGATTACTTGCGGGTAAGAACGCCGAACCCCAATTTTTGGGTCCGTTGCTGGCATAGCCACGGTGGTCCGGTAGCACGACGAATGTAGGTAAGTTGTCGTTGATGGCTCCCAAGGCATAACTGACCCATGCACCCATGCCGGGGAACCCGGGCAATTGAAAACCGGTAGCCTGCAAGTACGTGGCTTGCGAATGTACGCCCGTCTTTCCAGTCATGTTGTGAATGAAGGCGATCTCGTCCACACATTCGCCCAGCGGCGCGACAACTTCGCTGATCATCTTGCCGCACTTGCCGTGCGGCGAAAACTGAAATGGCGAACGCATCCAGGGTCCAAGCCCGTCCTGAAACGCCTCGACATGTTCTCCAAAGTCAGAAGGTTGTCCATGATACTTTTCCAACATCGGCTTGTGATCCCACAAGTCGATTTGACTGGCGGCTCCCGCCATAAACAATTGGATCACGTGCTTGGCTCGCGGCGCATGATGCAAGACGCGCACTGCACCATCGGACGCGGCGGACTCGCTGTGCAACATCATCGATAGGGCCAATCCGCCAAATGTCGCCATGCCACAACCAACGGCGTGCCGGCGAGTTACTTCCGCTTGACGCACGGCAACGTGTCGATTCTCGTTCCAGTTTCTTCGCCTGCTAGTCGACATAGACAAACTCGCTGAGGTTGAACAAGAACCGGCACATGTTCGCCAGGCCGTGCTCGGCCGCGTAGCTCGATAACAGAATTCGCTCGTCGTTGGTCGGCAGTCGCTGAATCAACAGTTGCATCGCCCGGTTCACCTGTTGATCGAGCGAACTGTCCTCTCGTAGCAATCGGTCAGCCATCTGTTGGGCCATCAGTAGATTGAAGCGATTGTTGAGCAGCGATAGGGCCTGTAACGATGTGAGCGTTTCGTTCCGTTTGGGAGTGCTTTGCGAAGAGTCGGCGCAATCGAGCGTGGTCATCCATGGATTCGGCTGGGAACGCACGATAAAGCGATAGACGCTGCGGCGATGTGACCGCTTGTCCTGCGGATTGAACTTGTGATATTCGTAGTGCGGCGAGTGTTCCGTTTTTTCCAGCTCAAACAGATAGTATCCCGGGCCCCCCATCGTCCGGTCGAGAGAACCACTCACGGTGAGGATCGCATCGCGAATCTCTTCGGCTTCGAGTCGGCGACGATTCATCCGCCACAGGAATTGATTGCCACTATCGATGGCAGCGTTCTCGGGGGTATCTTCCGCCGATTGCCGATACACGCTGCTGGTAACGATCAATCGATGAAGCTGCTTGAGCGACTGGCCGTCGTCGCGAAAACGAACTGCCAACCAGTCCAGCAATTCCGGATGCGAGGGTCTATCTCCCATTCGCCCAAAATCGTTTGGTGAACTGACAATGCCCTGTCCAAAGTGATACTGCCACACGCGGTT
>JAGQPD010000373.1 GCA_020426865.1 Planctomycetales bacterium | reverse complement strand
AATTGTCCTGTAACCAAAAAAATGTACACAAGCAAAGGGGAGCTTGGATCTTTAACGCTGCGAGAAATGCGGTCTAGACCCAGTGGTTCGAGTGGTGGCGTTAGCTCGCCGTGAAAATTCAAATTTTCTTGTCCGCCCGTGCCTTCGTTTGGCAATTATGTCTGTGCCAGTGGGAAGACGATTGGGCGATTGACTCCGTTCAGGAGGGGGGCGATCGCAATTTGAAGAGTTCCAGCACGAAAGGAGCGTTGTGACTGTTCATCACGTATCCATCCCGGGCCGCCTGCGCGGGCGGCGTCTTCTTTCTCATCGAATTCTCACTCTTCAACAGCTTGAACAACGCGAACTACTGGCATACGATCTTTTCGAACCCGACGGCATGCCGGCACAGGCGCGGAGTATTGGGACGAATGGTGTGCCGCAGACGCACTCGATTGATTCTGTAGGCGATCAGGACTGGATAAGATTCACCATCAATGAAGTGTCGCAAGTGATCATCGAAACTCGCGGTGACACGTCGGCCGACACGGAAATTCGACTCTATTCTGACGACGACACAGATCGCTACATCGAGCTCGACGACAACGACGGGCAGGGCAGCTATTCCCGCATCGACCGCGATCTGCCACCAGGTACGTACGTCGTCCGGATCGAAGAGGACGGCAACAACGCGACGATCGACGCATACGACGTATCGGTTCTGTCTACTTCGTTGGCCTCGCTTGCCGATACGTACGAGAACGACGACACTCGTGACAATGCCAGGCCGTTGGTGGCGAATGCGGCACCCCAACCCCACACCATTCACCACGCTCTTGACGAAGATTGGCAGTGGTTCGAAATCCAGGTTCCCTCGAAAGTGGTCGTGGAGACGAACGGTGACGCAGGGGATACCGTCGTTCGCCTATTCGATCAGCGACAGAGTGAGATTGGCTACGACGACGACGGTGGCCCTGGTAGTTTTTCCCGCTTTGTCGCCTACCTCGATTCGGGCCGTTACTGGGTGCAGACGACGGAATACCGTCAAGACGCACGAATTCCTGCCTATACGACGTCGTTGACGACAACCCCATTGACGGACCTCGCCGATGCGTTTGAAAGCGACGACCTGCGCGCCACGGCCACACCACTTTATTACGGTATAACGGAACAACAGCGGAGCCTACACCTGCCAACGGACGTCGATTGGCTGCGGTTCGATATCGCAGAATCCAGTGTGTTCACATTGGATGTGCAGGAGGCATCGGGTTCGTCTGGTCGCGTCGGTGCCGCGATCTATCCGCTGGGATCGGACGATGCGGTTGTATCATTCACCACGTCGCGGATTCGCACAATCTTGGCACCTGGGAATTACTACCTGGGCCTCGCGGAATACCAACAGGATGACGTTGTTGAGTCGTATGTGCTCGACACATCGATCGCGGCGCTTCCCGATCTCGTGGCCAACTCGATCGAATTCGAGCATCCGCGAGAAGTCCGTATCGGACAGTCAATCGATTTGGCCTGGTTGGCAAGCAACGTTGGACCAGGAGCAACCAACCTCGACGGAAGCTACCGCGAGACATGGTACGACGCCGTTTACTTATCGGACGATCCCTTGCTGGGCAACGATCGCTTTCTTCGATCGGTAAGTCGCAGCAGCGACAACGCGCGAATCTCCGGTGACGGATACGAGGCGTCGACGCGGGTGCAACTGCCACACGATACTCGATTCATCGGGCAGGATGCTTTTCTATTGGTGTGGATCGACTACTATGACGACGTCGCCGAGGTGAATGAAGAAAACAACGTACTCGCTATCCCGATTCGTTTTACTGAGACAATCGAGTTGGTGTCGCCCTTTGCGGATACGTGGGTTGACCCGGAAGACTCATTCGAAATTGAGTGGATCGCCAACGTAGCGGAAGGAAAGTTGGGGCAGGTGTCCGTTGCGATCGACTCGGACGCTGATCCGTCCAACGGGATTGGACACCGCTACTTGACACAGCCTATTTTCACGCACGGGGAAGGTTCAACCGAGAGTGCGATCCTCCCGGCCCTCGAGTTGCCTGAGCGAGACGACCCCTATTTCGTTTGGCTACGGATGGAGACCCAAAACGGATTTCGGTATAGCAACACAATTCCGATCGAAGTGCGGTCGAACACAGCTTGGTCCGACGACGCGATCGGCGATACTGTCGGCGGTAGTGGCTACGAAGTGTTTGGAATGGAATCTTTCGTCCGTGGCAGTACGTTGAGTTTTCGCGTGCGTACAAACTACAATCCGTCGAAACCATATTCGGGTCATAGTACGGGTGGTGGCGATATGCTACTACAAATTGGCGGTGTGACCTATGGGCTGGCTGTGAATACCCACGAGTTGGAACAACAGGCGGGTGAAGTTGTAGCGGGGAATTTATACCGCGGTGCAAGCTTTCGGGGCGGCACGACCGTTTCTGAGGTTCCAACCTTTATCGCCAGCTATACCGAAGAGATTGAAGGGGCATCGACCGTCAGCTTTGAGGAATCGGCAGGTACCCCGTGGGGGTATATCATCAGCGGAACCATCGAATTGGAGGATATTGACGATTTCGATTGGGGCGACGAAATCAGTATTTCGTGGGCCATGTATTGTGGGAATGATACCGACGAGGTGGTCATCATTCCCGATCGTCCCGACGATCCCGACGATAGTGCCCACTACGACGTTTCGATCCGCGACCTGACTTGGAACGACAATCAGACGGCGGTGAAGCTTGTTTACGACGTCGGTGAAGACGACTTGCCTGGCGGTGGGGAGATAAGCCTTTACTGGTCGTCAAGCATGCAGGTCGAGGGCCGCATCGGAAATCCGATGTGGCGAGAATCGCTTTCAACACAAGTCGGCGAACATGGACCGATTGACGTTGCCGTCGATATCCTGAACGACAAGCCGGCGGACGCGGAATATGTGTTAGTATTTGCCGATTCCGGAAAAGTGATCGATGAGTCGAATGAAACGAACAATGTGTTGGCAATTGCCATCGACAGGACGACGTTGTCGGGTGACGCGCTACTGGAGTTAATGGCACGCGATGTCGCCTATCGTGACACATGGAACGCCTCGCAAGGCAACGACCCGGCGCAATCGGTCGTCGTTCCTGGACCGCAAGGTAGCCTGATCGATACTGGTTACGCCGTGAGCCAAGTTTTCAGGGGCGGGGGGGGCTTCTATGCCGTGGGGATGACGGCCGATGGCATGGCACCTATCCTCGCCGTCCGAGGCACAGAACCGGCCAACGCCAGTACCGATCTCTTTACCGACTCTGATCCGCGAGGTATCGGCTATGGGCAATATCTCGACCACCGAGTTGAAGTTGTGGGATGGTTGAATCAAGTTGCCGAGGCTGGTCATGCTCCCATCATCGTTGGCCACAGCCTTGGGGGTGCGCTGGCACAGTTCTTTACGGCCTACTATACGTCGATCGGCGGCCAGGTATCCGAGCTGGTCACGTTCAACTCGCCAGGGATTACCAAAACCGACGCGAACCTCTTCCGGCCGGAGGGGATAAAACGGGTGATGCACTACATCATCAATGGCGATGTTGTTTCGATGGCAGGCGACACGTACCTTCCGGGTAGCTACAAGTCGGTTGAATTTCGCGATTGGAATCTACTGAACAAGCATCTGTTGCCGGTCATTATCGATTCTTACAACAACGACGTGAGCCCGCGGCTTCGACCGGCTGACCGCGTAATCTCCGCGGCCGCGCGAACCGATTGGCTGAGCGATCCGTTCTATTTCCACACCGATCTTGACTATCTCGGGTGGTTGTCGGCCCTCTATGTTGGGGCCAGGACGGCGATGGGAGAGGACAGTCTAGGTGCGAAAATTCCTGCATGGTTGCTGTTTCGTACGACCGCCGAAGAAAAGCGACAAGAAATCGGCCGAGCGATCCATGCCATTGCTGGCCTGGTCAATCCAGGCTCCCATAACGCCGTGATCCAGTTGAGCGTCCCGGAGCTCGATCTTCGTCTGTCCGACGCGCTCGACATTACTGCAAAGGACCTTAAAGCAGAGCTGTTCAATGAGAACGGCGAACGCAAGCTGCGGATGCAGGGGAAAGTGCGGTTGGGATCGTCTTCGGATGATCCGGCGACGCATGCGAAACTGCCCAGTGTGACGGTCGACTTCGCAGCACCGAACTTCGTTGAGTTCAGCCATTCCTCCGGTTGGGAAATGCGCGGCAAGGCGACCGCCAATAGCCTGTCGTTACCAGTGGTGCCCGGTGTACTGACCTTGAACGATCTCTTTCTGGAAATCGACAATTCAGACAACCCGGCCCCGCCGACCCAAGGTGAGAACATTGAATGTGGCGTGCCGAATGAATTGGGCGCACCGGCGGCACCACGACCTCAGGCGTCACGTATCCGTGGGGGTGGGACCGTTCGCACAGCCGCTGGTGTCGATATCACCGTGGGACTTGGTGTCTACGACGGCGACATTAACTATGTGGGTGTCGGTTTGGACAATCTCAACCGGCCAATTCCGGGCACCCCCATGTTCCTTCAGTGCATCGCTGGGCATGTGGATCATCTGTCGGGTGTTGATCCCGAACCGACATCGTTTTCTCCGCAAGTAGGTGTCACCGCCGGGCCGCGTATTACGATCAACATGCCCGATTGGGCCGGCGGCAGCTATTCGGGAGCACTGGCGAGGTTGGCGGTCCAAGGAACGATGAACCGTCAGGCCTTGCACGGTGCCGCAAATTTCTCGATTCTCGCCGGATTGGCCGAAGGGTCGGGGCAAGGTGAGTTGAACTGGGACAAGGGCTACTTGCATGCCGACGGCAAGATGAACCTGATCGGGGGGCTAATTCAGACTACGGCACAGATGCGAGTTGACAGTGACTTCAACATGGGCATGCACGGTGTCGCAAACGTGCGACTTCCGAGCATTCCCTGGACTCCGCTGCATGGCCAATCGGTCGGTGATGGTCACGTGGCACTGCAATATACTCATGACGGCAATTACACTAATGACTATATTGCGGCATGGGGAACGCTCAACGTGCCGATTTACGGACCGATGACGTTGGGATTCAAAATCACTTTCGATGGAGACATCACGGTCATTACCGACATGGAAGACCTGGGCCCATTGCCCGGATCGCCGGGAGGTACGATTCATGGTATTCAGCCAGTGGCGCTGCCGGCCGTACCGAACGAATTCGTTACGGAGCGTACCTTCGCGGTCACGGGGAATCCGGAGCGGTTGCTGTTGCGGGCTACTTGGTCAACGGGCGACGCACCTGCCGATGTGGTGGTAGTCGACCCACAGGGGCACCGTTGGTCGACTCGCGATCTGCCACCGGGTTCCCCCATCGTGTTGCTTGAACCAATGGCAACAAGTAACTCGCAAGCGTGGGGAGTTGTCAGACCATCGGCCGGAAACTGGTCATTGCAGGCCGTGGGGGGCGCGGCACACTTCGAGGCATGGATCAGTGCGACGGCACCGTCAATGTCGATCGATGCGGTCCACCGGCGTTCTAGCCAACGGGTTGATGTGGCCTTCTCGACGACGACTGATGTTCCTGCCGCCGTATCATTCTACTATTCAGCCGACCCGAACGGACATAACCTGCAGTTCATCGGCAACACAACTTCGACCCGCGGCTCAGGGACATACACATGGAATACCGATGGCATGGAGCCAGGGCGTTACCATCTTTACGCGATTGTTGACGACGGCGAACATCCTCCGGTTCCGGCGATGATCGGCAATGGTTGGGCGGTTCAAGTTGGCAGTCACGCCATTCACAATGCTGATTTAGCAGAGGATGTCGATGGCGACCGTATCGTGTCTCTGCTAGACATTGTAAAACTCATCGATTGGTTCGATACGCATCCCGCCGAGTTTGCGGCTGGCGCCCTGCCATTGCCCGATGTGCCGAACAAGATGTTCGACGTCAATAACGACGGCGTGATTTCATTGATCGATGTGTTGAAGATCATCAACTACATCGACCGTGTTCACGCCCAGTCGAATGTGCTGTTTACCGAGCCCGTATATTTGCGGTGATGCAGTGATGCGGCTGTTTCGGACGCCGCATCGTCCGCTTTTCGCTATACGGAACGGTACTCTTTTCACCTGGAACATGTCAATTGCAAACCAATCCCGACTGTGCGATCCAAATGCGTCTTGCCCAATCGTTGAATCGGCCACATCTTGGAACGGTGAATTCGTTGCTGAATAAATGGACTACTGTTGTCGGCAAGGCAAGCGATACGCTCCTGGACATTCGGCGTCCACTCATTGTCAGTGCGGTTTTCTGAATAAGCGTTGTCGGTACGGGAGTGAATTGGGAGTGATGTTGTGATTTCTTAAAGGTTATCATTACAGCTGATACCGGCGCCCCTCGCCCAAACGACCGATACACATGCGGCCTTGCTCCCCAGTGACAATTCCTATACCTCGAACCATATAGTAT
>JAGQPD010000372.1 GCA_020426865.1 Planctomycetales bacterium | reverse complement strand
TCGAGCCCCAACATCGTAACGGCTGTCGCGCTTTTGACACCGGCCAATACCGTTGATACAAGGTCATCGCTGCTGGCAAGCAGCTCTTTCAAGTTTTTCTTCTGCGTGAATCCGCGCGTCAATATCTGCGTCGCGTGAATCAAGCGGTCGTTGAGCTTTCCGGGATCATCGGTTCGGTATCGCCCAGCGGCATCGACGCTGAAGTCGAGCAACGAGGCCAGCACCGCTGGTTGCGTGATGCGATAGGTCAACTCGCCTTGAATGGTTGCATCCTGAAAATCGGCAGTCACCTCGTTGAAGACAAACGGTACACCGGAACTGGAAAGGGGTACGTGCACCAGCGTCGAAGCGGGAGCGAAATAGAAGAACGATAGCCCCGCCCCTTCGCGGACCACTGAGCCCCCCTTGAATTGCATGACGTGAATCGTGGGTGGGACTTTGATGTACCGAATGCCAAACATGTGGAGACTCGTTGATCAAGAGCGCCAGGTTATCATCAAACGCCGCTGGGCGACCGGCATGCTGACAACATGGATCGCCGCTGATATTCTAGTTGAAGCTCGAAGCGAAAGCACGAGATGCCAAGAAGCTCAGATTTTCGGTCTGCCAACGGGCAAGAACAGAATACGCGTTATGGCAATTGTCCGGGACGACGAGCAGCAGCAGCGTGTTCATCGCGGCTGTCGATACCCCTCCACTGGCGCCGTGGGGCCAGTGCGGCCAGCCAGATAATGGCGATCGTGGCGCTGCCCGGCTCTGGCGTCTGCTTTGGAGGCGATCCCCAGACGCTGCAGGCGACCGCAGCCAAAGTGCCGCCTCGCCGAACCCATAGCGAGCATGCTATGCGGATTGATTCGCCGTGCCTATCATCCCGACGTCTGGGTTGTCTGCCCATTCTGTTATTTTCCAGCCGACGGGTCCGTTGGGTACATCAAAGCCCCCGCTGCCTACCAGGTTTTCCGCTGCCGAGACTGGCACGTAGACTGCAACCGCAGACAATACACAATTCACGACGATACGAAACTGGTTCATGTCTGCCCACATGACAAGTGATTGGAATTCTCAGCGCAACTCGAAGGGCGGACATTAGCTGGTGGACACCTTCCTGTCAATAGATTCGCACTGAGCCAAAAACGCCAATTTGGCCCCAGAGGTTTTCTGCTAGCGGGTGTCGCCGCGGTCTCGATGCCAGTGGATTCATCTCCGATCAGAATTCTGTTCCGAGTAGCTTGACGAGCGGTAGATCAAGGATTAGCTTCACGGTTGGAGACTCAGTTCCTGGGCGCCTTGAGGTGCGCGCTGAGGAAACGTTAGTAAATGTTCCGATGCGTGTTTTGAACTCTGGGAGCTTACAATGAATGGGATACGAACGAGTCTGAATGTTCTTTTGCGAGTTACCATGTTGGGGCTGGCGTGGTTGACGGCCACTGTTCCGGCCGACGGACAAAACCTTTTGATCAATGGCAGCATGGACGTTCCCAATGCTCCGCTGGGATGGGACTTGCTTGAGACGGCAAATAATCCCGAAATTGGCGTCACCAATTCGGCCGAAGCAGCTGGATTCGCTGCGCAATCGGGCGGCTTAGGGCTCTGGTTGCGGGAATTCCAGGGGCTCTTTATTGGCAACGGCAATGAACAAGTAAATGCCGTCCTATCACAAACGGTCCCCGGAACGCCTGGTGAGAGTTATACGTTTTCGGGATGGTCATTTTTTGAAGAGAATTATTCTGGCGGCGTCGACGTGCTGGCCCCCGAATCGCCGTCGGGCGAAGTTGCTTCGTCCACTCAAACGATGATGGAATTGGCGTTCTTGGATGCCAGCGGCACAGTCATTGGCACACCGGTGACACTTGACCTTCGCACGGTGCAATCGAACACGGAAACCTGGATGCAGCATATGCTTAACGGTGTGGCACCCGCCGGAACCACCGACGTGCGTGTGTCGGCGTCGGCCATTGATATGGTCGCCAATGTCGACCCCGCACAGTCGGCATTCTATGACAATTTTTCGCTCACCACTGCGTCGGCCCCGAACACGCAGCTATTGAGTAACAATGATCTCGAAGAATGGCCCGAAGCAACCTTGGACGGTTGGGATTTTGCCCCCGGTAGCCCCGTCGAGTATATCGACTTTGCCGCTCACAGCGGTACGACCGGTCTATGGGTGAGATCGTACGAAGGGTTTCCCGGCCCCATTGATGCCGTCGTAACCCAAACCGTGGCGGCCGAAGCAGGCAAGAACTACGAGTTTAGCGGTTGGTCGTATTTCGAAGCGGGATACCCCGGCGGCGTTGACAATTTGGATCCGGCCGCACCCTTGGGAAATATTCCGTCCCCAACCCAAACGTACTTCGAAATGGAGTTCCTCGATAGCAGTGGTCAAGTCATCGGTGACCCTGTATTGCTCGACCTGAGGACGGTGCAAATGAACGACGAAACCTGGCGCAAACACGCACTGCAAGGACTTGCACCGGAGGGTACCGCCGAGGTCCGCGTCAGCATCCAAGCACTGCAACTAGTCGAAAACGTTGACATTCCGTTTCAAACTGCGAACTTCGATGAGTTCTCCTTGGTCGTGCTGACGCCCAACGACTTGCTCGGCGACTACAATCGCAACGGCGTCGTTGATGCCGCCGACTATACCGTGTGGAAAGACAACTTTGGCTCGTCGACCGAATTAGCGGCCGACGGGAATGGCAACGGCCTCATCGACGCCGCGGACTACACCGTATGGAAAGACAATTTTGGAAATGCGGCCGGCAACGCCGTATCTTCGATGGTACCCGAACCAGCCAGTGGATTGGCGGCACTGGTGGGCATGGTGATTTGCCTTGCATATCACTGTCGAAGCGTACGTCGTCGGTGCCTGGAATAGCGATTGGATCACGCAATCATTCCACGGACAACTTGCCCGTGGACGTCGGTCAACCGGAAATCGCGTCCGGCATATCGATAGGTCAGGCGTTCGTGATCAAAGCCCAACAGATGCAGCATGGTGGCATGCAGGTCGTGAATGGAAACGCGATTCTCTACTGCCTGGAAGCCGAACTCATCGGTCGCGCCGTAGATCGTACCTCGTTTCACGCCGCCACCAGCCATCCACAACGAAAACCCCCAATGGTTGTGGTCGCGTCCCATGGCCGCTCCCGCGCCGTCCTGGTTCATTTCCACGGACGGCGTGCGGCCGAATTCGCCTGTGCATAGAATCAGCGTTTCGTCCAACAGTCCTCGTGCCTTTAGATCGATAATCAACGCCGCCAACCCCTGATCGCACTGACTGGCGACCTTGCGGTGCTCTTCCTTGATGTTGGAATGACTGTCCCATGGCTGCAGGTCTCCATGCCACGTCTGGACGAACCTTACGCCGCGTTCGACCAACCGACGAGCCAGCAACAGTTGACGATTCTGGGGCGAATCGCCGTACAGATCCAGGATGTATTGTGGCTCTTGCGAAACGTCAAAGGCATCCGTGGCCTCGGACTGCATCCGGTAGGCCAACTCAAACGACTCAATCCGCGATTCCAACGCTGCTTCGTGCGGGCGCTGTTTAAGGTGATGATCATTCAATTGTTGCAGCAGAGCGAACTGTTCGCGTTGCACCTCGGGCGACAGTCGGTGGTTGCGAATGTTGGCAATCAGTTTCTCGGGGTCGCGGATCGAGGTGTCGACGTGGGTCCCTTGATAGATCCCCGGCAAAAAGGCCGAGCGCCAGTTTCCGGCGCCCCCGACGGGCATGCCACCGGGACACATCGCTACAAATCCCGGCAGATTCCGGTTCTCCGACCCCATGCCATAACTGAGCCACGATCCGAAACTCGGTCGCACCAATCGTTGGCTTCCCGTATTCATCAACATCAATGTCAATTCATGATTGGGTAATTCGGCGAACATCGACCGCACGACCAGTAGTTCGTCGGCGCACTTGGACAAGTGCGGAAAAATGTCGCTAATTGGAATGCCACTCTCGCCATGCTGAGCGAAGGTGAATGGCGATGGCAAGGCAACGCCCGTGCGGCGTTCTGTCTGCAGGTTACCGATTGGCAGCATCTGGCCGCCTCGTTTGCTCAATTCGGGTTTCGGATCAAACGTATCGACCTGCGACATTCCCCCGTTCAAGAAGACGTGGATCACATGCCGCGCCTTGCCTGGAAAGTGAGTCGCCGTTCCTCCTAGAGATTCTGTCGCGATCAGATCCGTAGCGGCAAGCATGCCGATCCCCAGGCCGGATCGCTGGAAAAAACGGCGTCGATTGATTGGGAATAAGTTCATTGCTGAACGTACCTCGTAACAAGCTCCACTCGATCCACAAACGTTTAATCGACAAACACAAACTCGTTGGCGGCCAACAGTGCATGAGCCAGCCTCTGCCATGCCGCCTTTGGATTGCCTGCAGCGGACTGCCGATCCAGATACGAAAGCGTTAGACCAATTTCCGTATCGTCTGGATCGCGCGCGTACACGCGATGATAAAGAGTTCGTATCATGACACGTGGTTCCAAATTGGTCGCGGAACTAGCGACGGATTCAGCGAGTGCTTGCGCGCGATCCTGGATGAAGTCGGAGTTCAAGGCGAATAAGGTCTGTTGCGGGACGGTCGTGTCGGGCCGCTTCGCCGTACAGGCACTCGGGTTTGCCCCATCGAACGTGCTCAGAAGTGGCGCCACGATATCCCGATTGATAAATGCGTAGACGCTGCGACGTGCCACCGTCGGTTGAGCGAGCAGCTCAAACGGTCGGCCACCGCGATCCTCCTGCAACTCACCGCTTACCGCCAGCATCGCGTCACGCATCGCTTCGACTTCCAAGCGGTGACGCGGCATCCGCCACAACCAACGGTTGTCGGGGTCAGTGGTACGGGCCCCGACATTTTCAATCGCGCCCTGTTGATAGACCCGAGTGAGCATGATCCGCCGGTGCAGCGACTTGAGTGACCAACTGTCCTGCAACAACCGTGACGCAAGGTAATCCAGGAGCTGTGGATGCGTGGGACGCTCTCCTCGCGTTCCAAAGTCATCCGGCGTGCGGACAAGTCCGATGCCAAAATGACGCTGCCATACCCAATTGACAATGACCCGCCGAGTAAGCGGATTCTCCGGCGCCACAATCGACCGCGCCAACGATAGACGGCGTTTGCCCGGTTCAAACGGTGGCGGATTGTTGTTACTCGCAACCGTCAAGAATCGCGCGACCACCGGAGCTCCGCGATCCACTGGATTGCCGCGATTGAAAACGTAAAAAGGCCCAGGATCAGCACGCTCTTGCAGCGCCATCGCGCGAGGTGGCGATCCGGACGCGTTAAGATTCAAGTTATAGACGGCGCCTTTGCGGCCGAAGACGTTATCATGGATCGGCCTGTTTAACAACTGGATCGCCGCCATGTCGTCCATGTTCGTCGGCGAATCCGCAGCATACAAGTAACGTCGAAGTTGCCGGTTCACAGGACTGTTGATCGTGGCGTGCTGCGGATCCTCGTCGGGCACCGGTTCGGTTCCCGGTATCGCCTCGGTGGCCGCCGCTACCTGCGCCTCCAGCCATTCTTGCTGTACGTCAACGAACAACGCACCGTACGCGTCCGCCACGTCCAGCATCGAGCCTGGTTGCTTTTGGGAAATTGCCGCCAATACTCGCGGATTCCAACGCGGCGCGTTGGCCGACAAACGATGCACGTCCTTTGGCTCGTCCCCGTTCTCCTGCGTCATCGCCGCAATCGCTGCGTCGCATGTGTGACGGAAATCCGCAGCGTCCAGTTGAGCCAATCGCACCCACGGCCCAAATACGGGATCCGATTCCGGCATCTGGCTGATGTAACGCCGCCAGCGTTCGACAACCGGTGGCCGTATGTCATCGGTGCGATAGGAAAAGACATCGGTCGTCGAAAGATCGACCTCGCTTGCGCCTTTGGCAATCTCCCGCAAGTACATGCCGATCTGAGCCCGCAATCGCGCACGCATGATGACGTTCTGTTCGCGCGCCATATCGTCGAAAGAAGTCTGCAGCCGTTCGAGTTCCGCATGATATTCGTCCAACTCCTGCGACGCGTCAGCCGTGCCGACCAGCGGCAACGGGTCAGGCTCGCTGCTGCTGGCGAATGTGGCGTACAAAGCATAATAATCGTGCGTCGGGATGGCGTCGTATTTATGGTCGTGGCAGCGGGCACACGCGACGGTCAATCCCATCAGACCGCGCGTTACGACGTCGATCCGGTCGTCAATGATATCGTGCGGGCTGCGGAACCGCATACCGACCGTGAGAAAGCCCAGGGCGGCAAGTTGCCGGGCATTGTCAGGCAATTCCAACTGATCGGCCGCAAGTTGCTCGGTGACAAACTGATCGTACCGTATATCCTCATTGAAGGCATTGATCACATAGTCGCGGTACGTATAGGAGAACGCGAATTTTTGAAACCCAATCGCCGCCCCTCCTTGCGTGTCCGCGTAGCGCGCAATATCCAACCAATGCCGCCCCCAACGCTCACCGTACGCTGGCGATGCCAGCAACCGATCGACGACCCTGACAAAGGCATCAGGCGACTCGTCATTGACGAATGCCACGACATCGTCCCATCGCGGCGGCAGGCCCGTTAGGTCGAACGTGGCACGACGAATCAGCTGCTGCTTCGTTGCCGGCGGCGATAGACTCAAGCCGTATTCGTTCAGCTTGGCGACGATAAAACGGTCAATATCCGTAAGCTGTTCGGCTACGTCTGGCGGTGGAGCGTCATGGATCGGTTCCAGCGACCAATGTCGTTCGTACCTGGCACCTTCCGCTATCCACTGCCGAACAATGGCGATTTGCTCCGACGTCAGCGGCGGCTTGCCGTCAGGCGGCATTCGCTCGTCGGCGTCCGTTGCCAATAGACGCATGATCAGCGGACTGGCGTCCGGTTCGCCGGCAATGATGGCGTGCGACTTTGCTGATGCTTCGTCGTCCAGCTGCAAGTCCGCTTGACGGTCCCGCTCGTCGTTGCCATGACACGTCAAGCAATGTTCGGCCAAGAGCGGGTGAATCTGTTGGTTGTATGAGATCTCTCCGCCAACAAGGCAACGCCCCGCGACGAAGCTAATGGCAACAGCTAAAACGGCGATCAAGGTGGGACGCGACATGGAACGCCTCGTGGGAGTGACCCCCCTATTGTAATTGCAATGACCGTTCGATAGTAGACCGGGCCGTTGGAAGTTTCGACCGGTCGGGCACGTTGTGCGCCGGTGGTTTCCTGCACTAAGATTACAGCGTGGAGGCGGATCTTACGTTCGATCCCATACGGTCAAGGCGAATGCGTTTCATGATGACGTTTCATGATGACAGTCCAAGACAGTCACGGTAGCATACGACGGACAGCCTTGTTGCTTGTCATCATCCCATTCTCGCTGGCGGGTTGCAGTAAGCAACGGGTGCCGTCGCCGACGAGCAATACATCGCCGGCGACTTCCACGCCGCGATCGGTGGAACAGCCATCGGCATCGACTGCAAATCGTGGCGATCTTCCACAGACGGCCGTTCCGCTCTCCAGCCGTTCGCCGCTCGAGCATCTGGCGTCGGCATGGGCAGCCGATCAGACATGTGCGGAATGTCACGCCGAAATTGTCAGTCGCTACGCCTCGCATTCAATGGGGCGATCCATGGGACCGGCAGCGATCATCGCACACGGTGCTTCCGTGCCGTCGGCCAATGGTGGCACCGTCGGCAGCTTCGACGCAGATGGTTTCCGGTACGAAGTCCGCCAAGACGAGGAGCAACTTGTTCACATTCAGACGCGTGTGGGCAAAAACGACGAACCGGTCGACAAGATCGAACAACCGGTGGCATACCGCGTAGGCGCCGGTGACCGCGGTCAGTCGTTTCTGGTCGACCATGATGGTTTCCTTTTTATGTCTCCCATTACTTACTACCCGCAGCGTGGGCGTTGGGCGCTGTCGCCTGGCTTTGAAGTCAACAATTCACAATTCAACCGTCCCGTACCACCATCGTGTTTGTTTTGCCATGCTAACCGTGAGCTCCACGATGAAGGGAGCCGCAATCACTACAAGTCGCCCACGTTCGTTGGGCAAGCCATCGGATGCCAGCGCTGCCATGGAGCGGCCGAGCAACATGTGCGATTCCAAGGTGGTACACTGCCGAAAAATGCATCGAATGTTTCCGCCGAGATTGCGACGGTCGATCCGATCGTCAATCCGGCGAAGTTGTCACCAGAGTTACGTGAAGCGGTGTGCCAGCAATGTCATTTGTCAGGCGCAGTACGAGTGTTGAGGCCAGGTCGCAATTGGCACGACTACCAACCGGGCACCCCGTTGGACTCAGTATTCGTGACGTATGTCCCCACCAGCAGTGCGCCCGATGGGCAGGAGGATTTTGTGGGGCAAGTCGAACAAATGTACGCCAGTCGCTGTTTTCAAGGTAGTGACGGCAAAATGGGATGTATCTCCTGCCACGATCCGCACAGCTTGCCCGCACCTTCGCAGCGCGTCGAATTCTATCGCGATCGATGTTTAACCTGCCACCATAATCAAGGATGTGCGTTGGCCGAGGAGGAGCGAGCTGATGAGTCGAATAACTGCATTGCCTGTCACATGCCAGCTCAACGTACGGAAGTGCAGCATGCTGCGACATCAAACCATCGTGTGATTCGTGCTCGCGATGCGAGTCGAAAGGGGAGGGGGGGGACGGCAAGTGCCGTTGCAACGCGCCGCTTGATGCTGTTTTCATTGAAGTTTTCGAAAACCTCAAGTGGCGAAGCGATCGGGGTGGACGAAATGGAACGCAATACCGCAATGGCCAATGTGATGCTCGCGGACGATTCTTCGGGCAAGCCGGAGATGAATACCGCAGTCGAGTCGCGTCGGGCGCTTTCCGCTTGGGTCAAGACGCATCCAGACGACTATGACGCGCGGGAGGCATTAGCGCAGGTCTGTTATCAGATGGGAGAGGCCGAAGCAGCAATGGAACAGTTGACTGCGATATTGCGTGCGAAGCCAGATCGTGAATTCTCCCTGGTTCTGGCTGCCGAATTATCTTCCGGTTCAAATCAGATTGGCGTGGCTGCGACATTGTGGCATCAAGCCGTGCAACGTAATCCGTGGATGACGCGGTATTGGTATCAATGGTCAGTGACTTTGGCACGGATGGGAAATTGGTCGGCGTGTTTGCAGAGTTCACAGCGGGCCAGCGAGCGGTTTCCGACCAGTATCGGCGCGCGGCAGATGCTGGTCGAAAGCCTATTGCAGCTGGGCCGCAAGGAGGAAGCCGCAGAGGAATTCGAAAAACTGCGAGCACACAACCCGGTCGGTTTCGACAAGCTAGAACAGTGGTATCAAGACCATCCACGTCGATGAGGTGATAGCGGCAACGCCGCCAGATCATCGTACTGCGACAGGCCAGAACCCGCCGCGTCCTCTGCGGTAGCAATCAAC
>JAGQPD010000371.1 GCA_020426865.1 Planctomycetales bacterium | reverse complement strand
AACGGTATCGAATATGGCGACATGCAGTTGATCTGCGAAGCCTACTTCATGATGCAGCACGCGTTGGGCATGAGTAATGATGAGCTTTACGACGTGTTCGCGGAATGGAATCGCGGTGACTTGGATAGTTACCTGATCGAGATCACGCGCGATATCTTCAGTGTCAGGGACGACCTGACCGGTGGCTACCTTGTCGACATGATTCTGGACCGAGCGGGAGCGAAGGGGACCGGGAAGTGGATGAGTCAATTGGCGCTGGATCTGGGAGTGCCCAGCACGTTGGTAACCGAAGCCGTGTATGCCCGTTGCCTTTCGGCGTTGAAGGAAGAGCGGGTTCGTGCCAGCCAAGTGCTGAAAGGACCTTTGGGGACCTATCAAGGCGATCGCCAACAATTCATAGAAGCAATCCGCCAAGCGTTGTATGCCTCGAAAATCTGCAGCTATGCACAGGGCTTTGTCCAACTGCAGGCGGCGGCGAAGGAACATGATTGGCCGTTAAACTACGGTGATTGTGCGCTGTTGTGGCGTGGCGGATGCATTATCCGCGCCAAGTTCCTTGATCGCATCAAGGAAGCGTTCGACGCCGATCCTCAATTGGAAAACCTGTTGCTAGCGCCCTACTTCACCGAAGCGGTACACCAAGCTCAGCCACAATGGCGACACGTAGTTGCCACGGCCATCGAGTTGGGAATACCGGTGCCCGCGTTTACGACGGCACTGGCGTATTTCGATGGTTACCGCCGCGATCGCTTGCCAGCAAATCTGTTGCAGGCTCAGCGTGATTATTTTGGTGCGCATACATTTGAGCGCACCGATCGAGCGGGTACGTTTCATGCGGAGTGGCTGGAACGTCGACGCCAACCTTGACTGGAGGGACCATTTTGACCGATTCATTGTTCAACATTCACGGCAAGGTCGTCGTGATTACCGGGGGGACGGGCGTGCTGGGGGGCGCGATGGCACGTGGTCTGGCTGATCGCGGGGCGCGCGTCGCCGTGCTGGGACGGAGTACCGAAAAAGGAACGCCCCTAGTTGACTTGATCCGTAAAGCGGGGGGGGAAGCGATGTTTGTATCGACCGACGTGACGTCGGTCGACAGCTGCACGGCCGCCCTGGCGGACGTGACGGGCAAGTGGTCTCGCGTCGACGCGTTGGTCAATGCCGCAGGCGGCAATCAGCCGGGCGCGACCGCCACGCCAGATCTGTCGTTTTTTGATCTTCCTGCCGAGGCATTGCGTGGCGTCATGGACTTGAATATCCTGGGGACCCTGCTGCCAACACAGGTGTTCGGTCGCCAGCTGTCCCAGCAGGGGGAAGGCGTGGTGATCAACATTTCGTCGATGGCTGCCATCAAACCACTGACGCGCGTTGTCGGTTATTCCGCCTCGAAGGCGGCGATCACGAATTTTACGTATTGGCTTAGCGTGTACATGTGCCAGAATTTCGGCGAGAAAGTGCGCGTCAACGCGATCGCTCCTGGGTTCTTTCTGACAGAACAGAATCGGTTTCTGCTGACCAGCAAAGAGACAGGCGAGTTGACGGCACGTGGTAAGTCGATTATCGATCATACGCCGATGGGGCGGTTTGGCGAAGCGGACGAGCTGATCGGTACACTGGTGTGGTTGCTGTCACCGGCTGCCAAATTCGTGACAGGCGTCGTCGTGCCGGTGGATGGCGGGTTTTCCGCGTTTGGGGGGATTTGATCTGGTACGGAGGATGATACCTTGGCACATACTATCGTGATCTTCGGGGCCTCGGGGGATCTGACGAGCCGCAAACTGATTCCGGCACTGTATCGTTTGTGTCAAAAGAGTCGCCTCCCTGCGGAAACGCGGATTGTCGGTGTGGCGCGAAGCTCATTCAGTACGGAGCAATGGCGTGGACAGCTGGGGGAGTCGACCGCAAAATTCACCGGCGACGATTTCGATTCCGCGTCGTGGAACAAGTTTGCTCAGCGATTGCACTATCACTCGGCCGATGCCACCGTCGCGGCCGACCTGGAAGGATTGGCCGCACAACTTGACGAATTGGATACGACGGAAGCCGTGCGGCTCTATTACCTGGCGACCTCCCCTACCTTGTATGAACCGATTATCGCTAATTTGGGTTCCGCCGGATTGTCGGATCAGAATCACGGCGTCCGCCGGATCGTCGTGGAAAAACCGTTCGGCATCGATCGAAAAACGGCACACGCGCTGAACGATTCCACCCACCGGGTGTTCAGTGAGGATCAGATTTACCGCATTGACCACTATCTGGGTAAAGAAACCGTGCAGAACCTGTTGGTATTGCGGTTTGCCAACAGCATCTTCGAACCGATTTGGAATCGCAACTACGTCGATCATGTGCAGATTACTGTGGCCGAGGAGGTCACGGTAGGCCGTCGTGGTGATTACTACGACGAAGCCGGTGTGCTGCGCGATATGTTCCAGAATC
>JAGQPD010000370.1 GCA_020426865.1 Planctomycetales bacterium | reverse complement strand
GTGCTGGATCCACCGCCGGCCAATAAGAAACACGACAAGGGCAACACCAGGAAAAAGAAAGTCGGTCGCTGTCATTTGCATCGCAGCACCTATAATTCCGATTTCAGAGTGACTGCCACCCACGCCAGTCCTACGACCTCTGATACGATGCCATAGGCAACCAGCATCCGTCCAAGTTTCGCGGTGAACAGCTTGCCGATATAGTCAGGTTCGAAGATCTGCATGTAGATCGCTACAAAGAACCCAATCGATACAATGGCGAAGATGGCGAACCGCGCGATCCCTGTGGCAGACTTCATTTTCTCCGCGAATTCGGCCCGTTCGCGGATGACGGAGGACAGTCGCTCGAGTGAGACGGCCAGTTTGCCACCGATCCGCGTGTGCATGGCGATCGTGTGAGCGAACAGTTTTGTGTCCGTTGAACCAATGCGGTGCGAGAGATCGGTTACCACTTGTTCCGGCGACAGCCCCATCTGCAATTGCTGGATACACTGTCGAAACTCGGACTTGAGTGGCTCGTCGCTCGAGTCCGCGGTAACGGTCATTGCTGATTCCAGATTCTCGCCCGATCGTGTCGCACGTGCCATCAGTTCCAGCGACGTGGGAAATTGGCGGTTGAATTTGGCGATTCGGCGAACCATCTTGACATAAACGGCAACGACCGCGGCCGTGGCCACCACCAGGCTTGTCGCGACACAAAGAGGTTCCGGGAACGAGAACACCAGCATCGCTATCCCTGCCGTTGCGGCCGAGCATGCCACGAGCAGGAGAAACGTTGAACTATCGAGCGCAATCGCCCCGCGATCAAGGACGATGGACAACCAAAAATCCAAGCGTTGCGACCAAGGGTGAATCGCGAGTGGTTCACCGTCGTATTCGATGCGCCGCCATCGCAACGTCGATACTGTCGGCTGACGGTCAGGTATGACTCGGCGCGCGTAACGTGCCACCAGCAAGACTGCCGCTGTGATAAACGAAAACACGCCAATGTCCAGCAGCCCGACCATCGATGATCATCTTTCCGTTCGCAGGATTTAGACAGTTGCCAGGCCATCAAACACGGACTCATCGAACGAGATGCCACATTCCTTAAAGTCGTGCAGACACCTCGGACGCTCACCAACATAAAAATGTCCGGTCGTCGCTCCTTCATCGTCAATGCCGGTGCGCTGGAAGCCAAAAACGTTTACCATCTGTATGTCGCCGGTGCCCTTGCGCAGCTCGGAGATGCGGACCATGCGGCGAGCGCCTCCCTGCGATCGGGCCATGTGTACAACGATTGAGATTCCGGAGCAGATGTAGGCGCGAACGACACTATGTGGAAGGTCGAAGCCGGCCATCGCGACCATCATTTCCAGTCGAGCGATCGCGTCTTGAGTATCGTTGGCGTGGATGGTCGTTAACGATCCTTCGTGACCGGTATTCATGGCTTGCAGCATGTCCAGCGCCTCAGCGCCGCGAACTTCGCCGACGATAATCCGGTCGGGACGCATGCGAAGACTGTTACGTACCAAGTCGCGCTGGTTGTACTCTGCGGCATCTTCGCCGTTGGCGGGCCGAGTTTCCAGTCTCGCGACATGGTTGTGTTGTAGTAGCAACTCGGCCGAGTCCTCAATCGTGATCACTCGTTGGCCAGCCGGAATACACGAAGACAATGCGTTGAGCATCGTCGTCTTGCCAGAACCCGTGCCGCCGGAAATGAGAATGCTCTTGCGCGCTTCCACCGCAGATCGTAGGAAGTCGGCCATTTCCCTTGATAGCGTTCCGTTGTCGACAAGGTTTTCCAATCCGCAATGAAACTGTCGAAAACGCCGGATCGATAGCTTGGGTCCGTCCAGCGACAGCGGTGGTACGATGGCGTTGACGCGTGAACCATCTGCCAGACGGGCATCGACCAACGGACTCGACTCGTCGACGCGGCGACCGACATGGGATACGATTCGTTGAATAATGCGCATCAAGTGGCGATCGTCAGCAAACACTACGTCGCTTAACTGCAGTGTCCCCTTGCGTTCAATGAACACCTCGTGTGCGTGGTTCACCAGAATGTCACTAACATCGGGATTGGCAAATAGTGGTTCCAGCGGACCAAGGCCGAACATCTCATGCGGCAACTCATACAATAGCCGGTCGATTTGCTGCGGGGCGAGCTTGATCGATTCCTCCTCCAGCAAAATGTCTTCAACAAACGGCTGCAGTTCGTGGCTCAGACGCTCCGGGGAATATTCATCGGCGGTTGATAAATCGAGGCTGGCCACCAGTCGTTCATGGACGCGTTGCTTAGCGATCTGAAACGCGATCTCTTCCGACTGCGGCATAGCCGATTGTTGATGAGCCGGCGCAAA
Organism: Planctomycetales bacterium; assembly: GCA_020426865.1. Taxonomy (GTDB): domain Bacteria; phylum Planctomycetota; class Planctomycetia; order Pirellulales; family Pirellulaceae; genus JAGQPD01. The sequence continues at coordinate 5,399 of JAGQPD010000370.1, read as the reverse complement.
ACGCTGCAACAGACCGGTCATGGTAGCACCTCATGAGTTGCATCGTGATAGGTTGCACTGCCACCCCTTATGCTGTCGCTCATTGCACGTCCGCTCGTCGCATCGTCGCCCGTTTCTGCCCCCACTGCAGGTGAGGTTGGTGGCTGCGTCGGCATTCCGACCGCGTGGGGCATAGTCATACTGGGTGGCAATAGGGCAGGGGGCGCCCACACGGGGATAAATACTGGCGCAGCTGTCGCGGGGTTGGTGGCTGGTGAAGCATCGCGATTAACGTCGTCAGAGTTGGTCGGGCCGCGATTGGTCACGCGTCGATTCAACACGCTGCCACCGCTGAACGACAACGTGCTTCGGGACGTTCCTCGGTAAACTTCCATTTCATGCGTGACATCGTCGACGTCGATAATGTCATTCAAGGTCACTGGGTCCATTAGCGGAACTTGTTCTTCGTCTTCGCTACCACGCATAGTAAGTGACAGAACGCCGTGACCATCGGCGACCCGCAGCAACTCCGCTTGGCGCGGATTGACCGCCAGCAGGACGGAGATCTTGTCTACGGTGTTGATATCGCTGGCGTCGTCCGTAGGAACGCTTTGGCGCTCCAGCGCGAGGATTTCGACATCCTGCACTAGTGTTATAGTGGCGTTTGACATTTCTTCGTCGACCGAATCGATTCGGCCACTACCGCTGGATGCGCCCATGGTGTTGCCGTAATAATCGCGCCGCCGGGGCGGATTGAAGTCGTAGTATTGCGGATAGAACCCTCCTGTCCCTGAACCGTCTCCACCACTGCCTCCAGCGCTACTTGCACCGTATTGAAACAGTACGTCGACGTGCTGGCCGGGGCCAGCAAACCCTTCCAGGGCGTTTTGCGGCGTCAACTTGACGGTTATAGCGCGCAGGCCAGGTTGCAATCGATTGACCACGCCGGGACGATGTCCGATCGGAAAAAATTGCTTGCTGTCAAACGTGCTGCCACGTTGGATGTTGTTGGCGGCGATCTTGCCGATGATCTGTTGCGGACTGGTCATAAAGGTCTTGGCCGAAATTGACTTCTTCATCTGTTCCGGCGTCATTTTGAACAGCGCGACGTCATCCAACGTGATCCGTGTGCCGCTGGGAATATCCCGGCTGGCCAGCGGTACCGTAACCATTGCTGGTTTTTTGGGTGGTGGTGGCGGAACTGGTTCTTCCACCGGTGGTTTCTGAGAGTAAACGCGCACGGCGTAGGTGCCGCCCAATCCGAACAGAATTGCGACAAAGGCCAGCAGGATCGTGCTGGAATTCAATTGTGTGGGTGGTGGAGCTTTTCGCAGCACAATCGGGCTCTTTGCCAATAGGGAAAAGGTGCGTCGCTATTTGCTTCTATTGCTACCGAGAGACTTGCCTGCAAAACAATTTGGGCAAGATCCCTGCGTGACATTCGATAACAGTTCGCCGAGCGCTCCATCTCATAGTGTCCTAGCGAAACGGGCGCGCGACGAAGTCCCGGCAATATGCCCGAGGATCATCGTAGGGCCTAGCGCCACTGCGTACCGGTGGCCATCTAAAGTGATGTCGACACGACAGCAAAGCACACGTTACGTCGTGGCAAGAACGTCGCATCGCAGCGACTGCCCTGAAGAAGACGATGATTACAATCGTCGCAAAGATACCACGTGAGCGAATTGGACGTGATCGTGACGGAACTGCAGTGCAAAAAAAACGGGCCGGCATACCCGAGATATGCCGACCCGCAAAACTACCGACTACGGTGTCGGATTGACCGGCGTTGGTGCGGCGCCACCTTCGTCGGCAGGTGTGCCGGCGAAGGTAATGCAGTTGTCTGCGGCCCCAGCTTCATCGTCAGCGCTGTCACAGAAGTCCGATTGATCTGTGAAGCTCGAACCGGCAGTTGCGGCCGAGTGACCAACAACGCCATTAAACGCGTAGGACTGGTTCATATCTTGAACGCTACCAGCAACGTCTGACAATTCGCAGACGACGCCGTCACGGACAGAGGTCAGGCCGGCCAGCAAGCCGATCACGGCGATCGTGGAGATCAGCACGAGCTCCACCGACACGACGAAACCAGCATCATCATTCCAAAGCTTCTTCGACATCAACTTCATAAACACTCTCCGAAAAGAAACAGAAAAGACTCTCACGTTGCGATTTCCAAGTAGGCAAACACGCAATTGCCTCCGCAACGTGCGTTACGAACCAATCGTAGGTTACGCACTTGCGGCTGCCGTCGAAAACTTGACCGATTTTCGTCCAGAACGGACAGATTATCGCCGTCGTGAGGGGCAGAATTTGCGAGATCGTTACGACCGAACCCGTTCAGCGTCGCGTTGAAAATTTTCAACAAATTGCGAAAACCGCACGTCCGCTACATTTTTCTTGTGGTATTTTTTCCTAACCACGCAAGAAGTAGGAATTACGTACGAGGCACGGTTTTGCGGAATTGGGACAAATGGACGTCTTCCACAAGTTAGTCAACGACGACGCCGGGTTCATTGTATCCCTGGAGCTCGTACTGATCGCGACGATTCTCGTGATTGGATTGATTGCCGGTTTGGCTGTGGTTCGAGATGCCATCGTATCGGAGTTGTCCGACGTCGGCGGTGCCATTCAGGACTTGAACCAGTCGTATCGATATTCTGGAGTCAACAGCCGATCCGCCTCAACGGCCGGATCCAGCTTTCAAGACCGCTCGGATTGGGCGGACAGCGCAGGCGACCCTTCCGGTCGCATGGATAACTGTATCGTGATCTTTGGAACTTCTGATGAACACTGATCCGTACAGCAAGGCAACCGCAATGGAATCGGGCAATAGGAGACCGTCGTATGACGTGGATGAACAGGTTTTCGAGCGACGAGATCGGCTTCGTCGTGTCCGTGGAATTGGTACTGATCGCCACAATCGTATTGATCAGCGTGGTCGTGGCAGTGACGGCAGCACGTGTCAGCATCGTATCGGAGTTATCCGATATTGGCGGCGCCGTGCAGGATCTGAACCAAGCCTATGCGCATCATGGTGTTATCGGCCATGCGGCCTCCTCCGCCGGTTCAGGTTTCCAGGACGCCCTCGACTTTTGTGACGACCCGGATCAACAAAGTGGCAGCGCGGATAACTTTATCGAGTTCTTTACGTTGAACAGCATCGAAGGACTTGGCGACAACAGCAACGGAAATGGTGGCAATGGAAATGGTGGCAACGGAGGCGGTGGCAATGGAGGGAATGGACCTCACGGCAGCCACGGAAGCGGTGGTCACGGCAATGGAAGCAATGGTCATGGGAATGGAAGTGGCAGTGGAAACAACGGTCACGGAATTGGGAATGGAAACAGTGGCCACGGGAATGGAAACAGTGGCCACGGGAATGGAAACAACGGTCACGGGAATGGAAACAGTGGTCACGGGAATGGAAACAGTGGTCACGGGAACGGAAATAGTGGTCACGGGAATCAGAATGGAAACAGCGGTCACGGAAATGGCAACGGCAGTAGAAACAACGGCCACGGAAATGGCAGCAACGGTCACGGCAACCGCGATCGAGACAGCAACGGGCAAAACGGCCGCGGAAGCAACAATGGCAGCTCGATAGGGCGAGGACAGGGTGCTGGGCGGGATGGCGCCTGGAATTCGAATGCCGGAGGCAACCGAGCCAGCGGTACCCGATAACTTGGTTTTGTAAGTATATAGTTGGTCCTCTCATATCCACACCGTCCCCAATAGCGCGAGTACGAATGTGTCGACAGCAATAGATAACAAGCGGTATGAAACAGCAATGCAGCCCCGGCAGCTGGAAGTAAATCTTCCGGCTTGGTGTGCGCTGAAATGGTACCACGCTTTGACATGCAGCCTATTTGTGGTGATGTTCCTCTATTTCTGTTATGTGCCGGTCGCGAGTCCCACGACATGGTCGGCTGTTGCGGCGGGGCAGATTGCGGCATCCGAAACAGACGGAATCGCCGGATACGTGCCGCTGTCGCGCGGAATACGATCGCTAGAATTGGGTTGGGTCGGTCGCTGGTTGAGTGCGAGTGTCTATCGAGTGGGCGGGTCCGAATTGCTGTCGATCTCGTTTGCCGTTGTACAAACGAGCGTGTGGATTGTGTGGTCGATCGTCTTTTATCGCCTTACGCGTCGGTGGCTCGCTGCCTGGGGCGCAGGGGCCGTGGCCATTTGCTGCTATCAGCAGTTGGCCGGATTTGACGGTGAGTCGCTTGGGCAACTGGCGATGGCATTATTGGCACTTCTGTTGTCCACGAACTACGACCGAGCCACAGGTGACTTTCGTTGGTCGCGAGCGGCAATGTGGAAATGGTGTGCCGTGCTTGTCCTGTTTGTCGTGTGGTCCAATTGCCACGCGTCGTTTGTGGTAGGGGGGGCCTGGTTAGTGTGTCTGGCCATCGCTCGACTGGCGGCAAGCAGGTGGCAATGCGGCTCCATAAAAATTGCTGACGACGAGGAATTGCGAAGCCGTATATGGCTCTGCGAATTGGCATGGCTTACCACATTGTGTCAGCCGCACGGCCTATTGCTGTGGAAGTCGGTGCTGTGGTGGCCCGACCACCCGCTGTTGACGACGTTGGGTGGTTGGTCGCCTCCGATCATGGCCGGATGGACGGGAGTGTGCGTGGGCGTGGCTTGGCTGCTGTGGGTAGTGGCCGCACGACATCGTGGTCATCTTCCGGGCGTATGGGTCGTAACACCGATTGCCGCCACGATCGCTGTGGCATGCTGCGGAAATAATATGATTTGGGCGGCACCCTTGATGACAGCCTCCGTGATAGCGTTGTGGGGCATCCATAAACCATCCGAGGACGACGATATTGGAGACGGGGCACATCACAACGAGGCGTCGACGGCCGTCATTGTTCCGACAAAAAAACGGGGCCTGCAATTCGCGTTCACTCTCGTTACGGGATTGGTGCTGTGGTTGGGCTTCTGCTTCTCGCCACTAGGGTCGGTCCTCGGAGGTTCACATCGCAGTGAACGACAAGTCGTCGGCAATAGCATGCCGTGTGGTGCAAAGCAGTATTGCATCGAGAACCAGCCGGCAGGTCTGGTGTTTTGTCCGAATTATTGGAGCGACTTCTTGCGCGTTGACAATCCGGTACAAGTCATGGCCAACACCGATATGTATCGACTTCCTGAGATCGTGATCGCCGACTATGGACGCATCTACCGGGGACAACAAGGATGGACGACCCTCGTAGAAAAGTACGCAATCAGTGATCTGATTATCGACAAAGCCAAGCAGCCAAGTCTGACTCGGCAGGTCCGCCGAGGCATTTCGTCCTGGAAGGTTGTATTCGAGGACGCTCAAACATTGATCGTACAAAGGAGCTAGGCAGCCATGACGAAACAGATTACGCCAAGCAATTTACTGGTCGGTCGCCGCTTCGTCTGGT
>JAGQPD010000369.1 GCA_020426865.1 Planctomycetales bacterium | reverse complement strand
TCCCCAACCACATGCTCGAGCAGTTTGCCCGCGAGTTCATGATGCTCTATCCCAATGCCCGCCTGCTGGTGGCGAGCAAAGAGGATATGACACGCGACCGCCGCAAACAGCTCACCGCCCGGATTGCCAGCGGCGAGTGGGACGGCATCATCGTTACCCATAGCTCGTTTGAGCGGATCGGCATGTCGAGCGATTACCAATCGCAGTTCCTCCGCGAGCAAATCGCCGAGTATGACCGACTGCTAACCGATACGGCACGTGCCGATGCAAAGGGGCGACACCGCAACCTAATCAAGACGATTGAGAAGCAAAAGGCCGCCCGCGAGGCGAAGCTCACCGAGCTGGCCGCCGAAGGCAAGAAGGATGACGGGCTGGTGTTCGATGAGCTGGGTGTTGACCACGTCTTCATCGATGAGGCTCATTTCTTCAAAAACCTGGAAACGCCTACCAAAATGGACCGTGTCGCCGGTATCCAAACCAGCGGCAGTCAGCGTGCCTTCGACATCTATATGAAGGCCCGTTATCTCGGCCGGCAGCACGAAGGCCATGGGGTGACGTTTGCCACCGGCACCCCCATCAGCAACACCATGGTGGAACTCTATAACCTGCAGCGCTTCTTGGATCCGCAGGGACTCGCCCAGCGGGGTATCGAACATTTCGACGGATGGGCATCCACGTTTGGTGAAGTTGTTGAATCCATGGAAATCTCACCCGACGGCAAGAGTCTTCGTCCACGCAGCCGCTTTGCTCGCTTCAATAATCTCCCGGAACTTCAGCAGATGTTTCACACCTTTGCAGATGTGCAAACGGCGGACATGCTCAAGCTTCCCGTACCTAAACTCAAAGATGGCAAGCCGATGACCATTTCCTGCCCAATGTCGGACCAACAAGCGGCATTGCAGGACGAACTCGTCGAACGCTACGAAAAACTTCGGTCGCAAAAGGTCGATCCGCGCGTTGATAACGCACTGGCGATTACCACCGACGGACGGAAACTCGCGCTCGAGGCCCGGCTATTATCGGCCGAGGCGACCGACCATGCGGATTCGAAAATCCACGCCCTGGTCGACAACGTTGCACGCATTTGGAGGGAAACGTCCCCTACTCGCGGCGCGCAGATGATCTTCTGTGATATGGGAGTGAACCATACCCCCTGGGGGTATTCGGTCTATCAGGACATCACGCGACAACTGATCGCCAGGGGTATCCCAGCCGAACAGATTGCCGATATTGGCAGCGCCGACACCGACGGCAAGAAACAAGCATTGTTTGAGAAAGTCAGACAAGGTTCGGTGCGGGTCTTATTGGGCAGTACGCAGAAAATGGGTACCGGCACCAATGTGCAAAAACGCCTGGTGGCACTCCATCACCTGGACGCACCGTGGAAGCCCGCCGAAGTCGAGCAGCGGGATGGAAGAATCCTCCGTCAGGGCAATGAGAATCCCGAGGTGGCGATCTACCGTTACGTCACGGAAGGCTCGTTTGACGCCTATATGTGGCAGGCTTTGGAGACCAAAGCACGGTTTATCTCACAGGTGATGACCGGCCATACGACCACACGCCGGGCGGAGGATATCGGCGGCCAGGAACTGTCGTTTGCCGAAGTCAAAGCCATTGCCTCTGGCAATCCCGCTGTCCTCACTCTTGCCGAGGCGGATGCCGAGCTGCAGCGGCTCACCTTGCTTCAAAAAGGGCACATGGATGAGCAGTTTCTCATCCGCCGCAAACTCCAGGAATTACCTGCTACCATCAACCAACTGAAGGAGCGACGACACGGCATCAAGTCCGATATCGACACACTTTCTTCTCACGGCACGCGGCCAATCGACCCCCACACCCTCGCCGATAAGCTAGAAAGGCTGCCCCAGCACGTTGGCCGCTTCCAGCAGATCGATTTGGGGCATTATGGCGGCCTCACCTACGGTATCACGCTCTATCCGCATTCCCATCCGGAAATCTATCTTCGCGGGGAAACGACATCCGTCTGTTCGACGTCGAGTGATCGCCCCGGCGCTCGGGCCGTAATCAATGGCGTCGTGCGGATCGTTGGCGGTTTGCCCGCACAGTTCGAGTCACTGGGCGAGCGATTGCAGCTTTCCCTAAAGCAACAACGTGACTACGAGGCACGTATCGGCCAGCCCTTTGAATATGCCGCGTATCTGAAACAACTCGGCGAGCTACGCGATCAGCTTCGCCTCGCCTTGTCCGACCGCAAGCCAAGCGAGCATGAGCAGCCACTGCCGACTGCCGCACAATTGTCGGATGCTATCAAAAGCCTGCTGTCGAACCACCAACATGACATCCCGGCCGAACGAGGCGAACAGGCCCCTCACGCGACCGCCGAGGAGCCGGTGACCAGCCTCATCAAACGGCACTTGCAAGAGTCGGCAGCTCCCCTGGGCACCATCGATGATGCGGCTCTCGATGTTACCGCGCCTTCGGCAGCGAAACCCAATATCGTAACGTTCGAGCGTCCCGAAACCAGCAAGCCGCCCGAGACGTCACATCCAAGTTTCTGCGAGCAGCTCGCCCGCCCAAAACCACAATACCAACTGAGTTTCTTTTAGGAGGCCCTATGAATATCAAAACCGCAAAATCCATTCCTCTCGCCGACGCGCTCACCCGGCTCGGCTTCTCACCGGTTCGCCGTCGCGGCAATGATCTGTGGTATGCCAGCCCATTTCGCAGCGAAAAGGAAGCGTCTTTCAAGGTGAGTGTCACCAGGAACCAATGGTATGATTTCGGGGCCGGCAAGGGAGGAGACCTGATCGACCTGGTCAAAGAACTGTATCGCTTGACGACCGTATCCGAAGCCCTCGCCCAGCTCGATGAGCTCGAGGGCATCCACTTCGATAAGCCACCGCCACGCCGGCAGCCCGACAATGACAATCGGACGGAAGAGGACGCACCAGCCTTCACAATCGTAGAAAACCAATCGCTCATCTCACGTTCGCTCATTGCCTATCTCCAAGAACGCGGAATCGACGTCGAACTTGCCCGAAAGCATCTTCGTGAGGTCCACTACCAGCGGGCGGAGAAAGTGTATTTTGCCATCGGCCTTCCCAACCAGAGTGGTGGCATTGAAGTCCGCAACCGCTACTTCAAAGGGACGATCGGTCGCAAGGATCTGTCCGTCATTCCAGGACCACACCGCCGCGTGTTCGTGTTTGAGGGCATGTTTGATTATCTGACGGCACTAACCATGCTCGGCGGTGAACTCGACGGCACAGCCATTGTCCTGAATTCCGTGGCGACCAAAGAAAAGGCCGCACAGCTCATCCACGAATTGCATCCAACCGTTGTTGAGCTCTACCGCGATAATGACACCGCCGGTCAGGAGCTTCTCAACTTTATGCGACACGAACTGCCGAGCATCACTGTCGTAGACTGGGCGGACCTATATGCCGGACATAGTGACCTGAACGCATGGCATGTCGCTCGTAGCGCCCCCACACCTACCAAGCGAGCGCTGGACATCGGCAGGTAGTTGTGCAGAAACAACTTGCGGATGATGGACGGTACGCATAAGCTAGGTCTTGAGGAGTGCGCAAACACCGATGACACATGATGTACCGAGCGAATACGAAAACATCCTGCGCAACGCCGTTGCGTCCGGACGGTTTGAGACTCAGCAAGCGGCGCTTCTCTACGCGTTGCAACTACTCGCTCAGCAACAGCCTGCCAACTTTCCCAATATTGGTGGACAAGTGCGGAACGAGGAGACCGCGTATGACGCGTTTCATAGCCTGAGTGTGATCGGCTGCATGAAACCCGGTCCGTCGGATCTCGCGACGAATTCTGAACAAATGAATGGATTTGGAAGGTGATTCAGCAGCACACGATACTCAATGCCTCCCTCCTGGTGGCAGCCTTCCAGCCATCGCCCAGTCCTTCGCTGACTGACACTTTTGCCTACGAGTGCATCTCACATCCACCTAGTCGCGAGCGTTACCACCAGTGAACGCAACTAAGGAATGATCGCCAACGGCTGGCCGTCTGCTCTGCGGAATACGCTAAAGTCCCGCCGATCCGTCGTGAAGACGGTCGAAACATCGAACTCATCCGCTAGATACATCAACGTTGCGTCAGCGAGCTGCGGTTTCTGGTCTGCGTATTTGTCCAAGAAAGTGTGTAACCAAAGCGCAAATCTGGCGGCATCAATGTCTACAACGTCAATCACCGATTCCGACGCGTAGTCGAATAGTGTTTCAATGTGTTCTAGATTGTGTCGCAGTAGCCAAGCTGCCTCCGTCAATACCGGCCATGTGGTTGCCGGGCTTCTTGTCAACGACGCAAATGCGGCTGAACAAGCATCGTGATATGCATCGTCGCGAGAGATGACCGCGACTAGTGGCCCCGTATCCAGTAATACGCTCACGATCGCCCAAAGCCTTGCATATGTTGAGGGTTGAAACTCAGGTCTGCAGGCAAGCCTCTTGCAGCTCCGACAAGACCTAGTCGAACCGCTTTCTCGAACGGGCGTTCGTCGGACGACACATCATCGCTGGACCGGTCGAGGCCATTCTGTTGTTTCACCCCGCGGAGAAACATCGCATTGACGGCCGACTCGGCGTCGGGAAACTGCCCCTGTGCGACGAGTTGTTGAACGATCTTTTCCACGTTCTCAGAAATGTGGACTTCCATGGCTGCCTCACTACTTGCGGTCGTCTCGTCGTCAACAATCCAAGTCAACGAATTAACAAGTGGTACTACACCCTACCGACTATACCACCGATTGACACCAGTCGCCAAGCGATTTTTTATCTTCAAATCTTGAACGCCCAATGGTGCTCACGTCTGTATTCCCTCTTCACGAGCGCCAACGGCTCTTGAATCGGCACTTTGCCGTGAACTCAGGCAAAATCGTCGTTAGTCATGCCCATATTACGCTGCATGTCGTCGACGCATGGGACGATTTACGGGGACGCCAACGCGGCTGCTTTATCACCATCGCGTGCTGGCCACTGGTGGCCGTCAGGTGGCGAGGGCGACGATCGTACCACCTCCGGTTGGCAGAACGCCCTTTCCTTTCATCGGGACGTGCTCCATGTGAATTCGATCTTGTCCCCCTATTGCATCCAGAGGCCAACGCCACCCGGACTGATTCTTGACCGCTTACACGTGTCGTCAGCCGATGGCGTCGCTACGCGACTCAAGCATCAATTTGGTTCCTCCGCAAGCGGCACCTCCAAATTGACGTTTGCATCGTCTGCCTAAGACACGTGTTGGCCGCTGGTCATCAGGCCGGGAAGGGCTCGGCCATGAACTCAAAGAAAGGACAATACTATGTCGAACTCACAAAACAAACCAGTTTACCGCAAAGTACTACGTGGGGGCATCAGCGCCGCCGTCTTCGAAAACACGCATGAGGGCCGGACCTATCGCAGCGTCAATGTCCAGCGAAGCTACCGCAAGGGCAATGATTGGGTACGCATGTCGATCTATCTCGACCATGAGCATATCCCCTTCATGCAGGAAGCACTCGATGCCGTCTGGAAATTCCTCAACAACGAGATCAGCTACGGTGAAACCGGTACGACCGACGAAGCCGCCACTGAGGAGACTCAGCAAGTTGCCTAACTCACATTGACAAACTCGCCGGTGTCCTTGGTGACACCGGCAACTTACAAGGAGAACGATTATGTCCAAATTAACCGTAACCGAAAAAGAGCACTGGAAAGAACGTGTCGAACGCCGTATAAGCAAGGCGATCGATGCCCTTTCGCAGCAACATCCGAGTTTTCTTGCTGAGATCCAAGAAAAGTCGCGCGCCAAGGCGCTCCAAGCACTGGGCGCACTGGACACCAAGCAGCAGCTCGATGAACTAAAGCGGCAAATGGCCGAACTGGAGAACGAGAAGTCTCGTGTAGAACGTGTGCACTACAGCAAGATTACCGGCAAACCCGAAGCGGAATGCCAGCAATACTACGTTTCCAGCGAGGCCGATCGCGTCATCAAGTCACACCAGTCGTTGATCGAAGATGAGCTCTTAGCTCAATCGAAAGTCGGTCAAAGGTTTCTTGCTTTGCATCGGGAAAAGGACGAGCTGCTTGATACGATCTGGCTGGCCACGTCCAACCAACAAATCAAGGATCTTTGGCGACGTGTTGCGGACGTACTCGGCGACCAGGCAACCGACCTGCAAAAGGATATCCTCGAAACCCACGAATAACCAACCTGCCGGTGGCACTGCCGCCACCGGCACTTCACCACGGAGATGTTATGTCACGATTCAAATCCATTTCACAAGACACGTTTGCGGAACTGTTCCGCCCCCTACCCAATCACCTCAATTGCTTCGCCGCATTTGATTTCGGCAATGGATATGGCACCTTGTTCGAAACCTTTGGCCAGGAACTTGACCATGTGTCACGCCAGTCTGCGTCCCACATCTGGACATTGTGTAGCGGCGACGATGGCGACTTCATTTGTAGCGGCCTGCACTTTGTCAATCGTCTGGGCTACTTTGTCACTGAATACGGCGTGCCCGACGGTGTCGAGATAGAAGTAGGCATGGATGGTGTCGTATCCGGCGACACCAACAACTACGAAACGCACCCAGATGGAGGCTACCATGCGGCTTTTTGCTAAATCCGCCTTTCTGAAAAACTGCCCCGGACCGTATTTTTATCGGCCCGGCCGCGAAGGCGTCGACGATACCTATGATGTGTATTGCCTCGCTAGCGAAAACCATATCATCTCCACCTATTACTGGGAGGCAGAAGAGGATGCTCGCCGAATTGCCGGCATAGTGACAGCCGCATTGAACCGCCAAGCCGGCGGGTGCGAGTTGGATGGCGAGGATTTCGCTGAACATCTTGCATACCTTCGGACCAACTATCCTGGCCCCTATCGCACCTACCCGGATACGTGCCCGCTCCATGGACCGTTCATTGGTGTTTGGTGCGGCAGCACGGGCGACCTCGTCGTGTTATGTGTGCATGTTGGCAAGCCCACCGCGGCCCGTTACACGGCAGCCATGATCGCCCATTCTCTCAATGCTCTTGTTGGCCATCAGACCCTGGTTCGACGCACCTTGCGGAGGGTCTTTCCAGTTAGATAGCCAACTTAGAAAAAGCTTTCAGACATCTTCCCTATGCACTGCATAGGCTACTTCGGCCGGATTTGCGACCGCTCATTGGACCGTCGCAGTCCGGCCACTTCATGGTGACAAAGGTTTTGACTTTTGCCGCAATTCGCGCTAGCGTTGGCCATGCGTTAACCATTTGAGGAGACCATGCCAGCTGTCGTTATTTCGCCAGTCAACCGCAAAGGGGGAGTTGGAAAAAGCTCCAGCGTCTTTCATCTCGGTGGCTATTTCGCGTCACAGGGGTTACGCGTCCTGCTCATCGATAACGAACCGCAACACAGCCTCACCAACGGTCTCATCGGACCGGACGGCGCCGCGGCGTTAGATCCCTCCTCGACCACTGCCGGCCTCTTCACTCCTGGTGAGGCCGTGTCACCGGCCAGGCTCATACGCAAGACGGAGGTAAAGAATATCGACCTGGTTTGCGGTAGTGATGCCTTGGACTTAATCAATGGTCCACCGGAGGAAAAGCCACTGCAGATGCAACTGGCAATCAGACGCTTTGTCGACGTCGTGCGGCAGGACTATGACATGATCCTCATCGACAATCCACCCAATCTGCAGCTGTGCACCTACTCGTCTCTGGCATCATCCAACTTCACCTACTGCATCAGCAAACCGCAGGAATACGACGTGCAGGGACTCGTGCCGGTGCAAAAAGCCATTGATCGCGTCCTCCGCACGACCAATCCGACGCTCCGTCTGGCGGGCTACGTGTTGAACATGGTGCAAGCTCGCCGGTCTTTGCACGCGGCCTATGAGGACCTTCTCCGGCAGACCTATGGCAATAAAGTGTTTGCCACCACCATCCCCGACTGGAATGACTTTGCCGAAGCTCTCACCGCCCGCAAACCGATTTCCCAATACAAGCCGAAATCACCAGCCGCCAAGGCCATCGAATCGCTGGCCCGCGAACTGATCGACCGCGTATCAGAACTATATCGGCGGCCGCCCGAATTTCAATTCACCGGCAAGATTGACCGTACTGCCGCCCCATCACACGCACGCACGGAGGTCGTCGCATGAACAAGAAGGCACAACTCATCGCACAACTCGGCGGACACATGCAGGAATCTGCTGGTCGCGATGCCCATAGCCTGGATCGCTATCGCGGGTTCACACCCAGCGATACCAGCAGCGGCCACATGGATCTTGACTTCATCATGGAAGACCTCGACCAACCGCGTAAGACCTATGACGACGAGTCCATTAGGGCTTTTGCAGAACACCTCAAGACGCATGGCATCCAGCAGCCCATTCAGCTTCGTTGGAGTGACTTCCACGGCAAATGGCTGATCGTCTTTGGCCACCGGCGCTATCGGGCAGCCAAACTGGCGGGCATGAAGACCATTCCTTGTATTTTTGCCCAGGAGGCCACCGACGAAACCACGATTCGCATCCGACAGCTGGTCGAGAATTGTCAGCGTGAAGACCTGGCACCGATGGAGATGGCCCAAGCCATGCAGTCGTTGGCTGAGTCAACCGGCTGGAGTAACCGGCGACTTGCCGACGAGCTCGGCATTAGCCATACCTCTGTCGCTCGCTTTCTCGACCTGCTGCAATTGCCGGAGAGACTCAAAGAACAAGTAGCCGAGGGGACACTCGCACCGTCGGTCGCTGTTGACGTGTTACGAATTGAGGACCCAGCCAAGCAAGAGGAAGTGGGTAGGGAGATCACCGAAAAGCGGCTCAACCGCCAGCAGGCCAGGCAGGCCATTGATGAGCAACTAGGGCAAAAAACGCCGACACACCCGTTGCATCCGCGTCCACGCGAAAAGGAATTGCTGGCACAGACCGCCAATGTAACCGTTTACCGCAATCCCGATGTCAGCGACGCCAAGATCCAGAAGGAATTACTGGCTGTTGCCGAACAGCTCATGCCTGAGAGGGTCGAGACATAAAGTGGCACACCGTGTGCCACTCCTGAGTCGTCCGCCCATCTCAGCGCCCCATGCTCCATCGACTAACCATTTGCTATTCAATGGTTATATCCGAACATCCTTATGCCAGCGCAAAGGCCAAGTCCCACGCATTCCACGCCGAGCGTGACGCTACTGCACCCTACGCGAATGTTTCGACAGGCTCAGGCACCCCGAATCACTTGATCTGGAATCCTATCATTTCTTCTTGCTAATCCTATCAACTCTGATAGGTAACGAAGTAACCCATGATAGGAAAAAGATGCTTCACGACATCACAACACGCCAACGCACCATTCTTGATATCGTCGCCGGCCATCAGCCGGCCTCAATATCGAGAATTCATCGGCGACTAACGCCGCCGATCAGCATCCCGACATTGAACCGTGATGTGGCCTCCCTAGTGTCACAGGGCTACCTAATGAAACAAGGAAGCGGGCGAGCTACCACATACGTGCCGTCACGCGTGTACGCGCTGTTTGCTCCACTGAGCGTGGATGAATACTTCGCCGCCGACCCGGATAAACGTGCTGCATTTGGCGGGTTCTGTCACGACGTGATGGACCTGCTTTGCGATGTACCACTTTTCACCGTTGAAGAGAGCCGCTGGCTGAATGCACTCAAACGCGAATATCAACAAAACCTTGCCTCCTTATCGCCAGCTATCTATCACAAAGAGCTGGAGCGACTGACCATTGAACTAAGCTGGAAGTCGTCACAGATTGAAGGCAATACCTACTCGCTCTTGGAGACCGCACGACTATTTGTCGAACAGCAGGCAGCTCCGGGGAAACCACTTGGTGACACCGCCATGCTACTGAATCATAAGACATGCCTGGATTTCATCCTGCAGCACAAGGGGATAGGCAAGACGCTCAACCTCGCGACGATCGAGCGGATTCACTCCTTGCTCACCAATGATCTGGGCATTGGCCGCAATCTGAGGTCGCGAATGGTTGGCATCACTGGAACCCCCTATAAGCCGCTTGACAACCCTCATCAAATCAGGGAAGCCATCGAAAGGATGTGCGACATCGTCAATCGCCGGCAATGCGGATTTGAAAAGGCATTACTTGCGGTCGTCCTGATTTCTTACATTCAGCCATTCGAGGATGGTAACAAACGCACAGGCCGCATGGTCAGCAATGCCATGCTGATCGCCGACGGAGCGTGCCCATTATCTTATCGAAGCGTCGATTCACTCGACTACAAAAAGGCGATGCTACTGTTCTACGAGCAAAACAACCTCTCCGCCTTCAAACAGATTTTCATGCAGCAGATTGAATTCGCCGTAAAGACGTATTTTCATTAGGAAACGGGGCGATTGTGCCACGGTTCTGCGTATCGCTGCCTACCAGTCACACCACAACCAAGCATCACCTGACATAGCAGCCACGCATGTACCGTCACTCACCCGAAGCGCCGAGATTTGCGAGCCGAAACGGGTAGCTGATGTTAGAAAGGCTCGAAGCAATAGACTGGCACACCGTGTGCCACTGGTAAACCAGGAACTGACTTTGATCATCCGTTGCTTGCTATTGCGACTGACGTGTGGCATGCTGGCCGGCAGTTTAGGAACTGGAGGCGAGAATGCCGATTGAACTGACGGCTGAGCAACAGGCGATTGTGGAAAGCCGAGTAAAGGCAGGATTGTATGCATCACCAGCGGCGATGATTGATAAGGCGCTGCTCGTGTTGGAGGAAAATGAACACCGCCGGGCATTACAACGGGCGTTTTTCGAACGCGAGATCAAACCGTCGCTCGACGAGTTCGACCGTGGTGAAGGTAAGCCGCTGGATATGGATCGCATATGCCGAGAGCTTAACGCTGAATGGGACGCGGCAGGCATTCCCAAATGAGTAGGGTGACAAAGTCCAGCGTCTCACATCGAGACTTGAAACAGATCGGTCGCTACATTGTTACAGAAAGTGGAAACCGGTCCGTTGCCTTGTCCTTTCTCCATCGAGTTGACGCGTGTCTCGCATTGCTCGCCCGTCAGCCACATATGGGACGCGTCCACGACGATTTGCGTCCAGGGCTGCGGTCCCATCCGTTTGAGGCCTACATGATCATCTACGAGCCGATGCCAACGGGCATCCACGTCGTTCGTGTGCTGCACGCCGCCCGCGACATTGAGGCGATGTTCCACTGATGAACAGCTCGCGTCCATTTGACGGCACGCCTGCTCATTAGTGCGGCATTCCACGCCGCTCAAACCACTTACGGCAGAACCCTACGAACGCCGCTTCAGGGTTGCGTGGCGGTTCGGTCATCCATGCTCGCCATTCCTGTTCTAACAAATAGACGTCCCAGCCAGGAGCCGCTAGCCGTGCGTCGTGATAGGCATCCGCACTCAGTGGTGGCACCGATGGTGAATCCGAGCTTGGAATAGCGGGTATCACCGCCCGTGACCGGAACACGACCATGTTTTCGTTATCCCCGTCGAAAGCGATCGAATAGTCGGGTAGGTGGCTGTGGGACTCGTCCTCTTCGATGATCGCCCCCACAAGTCGCCGGAACTCCTTGAGGGTAGACAAGGATCCACACTTGTTTTGCAGTTTTTCCAAAGATATCCGCCATTCCGCCTGGCGTCCGACATGTTTGCGGGCGATTTCGTAAAGACGCCGCTCGAGCGGTTTACGCAACCGGAAGTAGTCACGGCTGAGCGTTAGCACTTCATTATGTCGGATGGCGTTAAATACCCAGTCGGACAGCTTGACTTCTACTTCCTGCATCCGCCCGTCCCGTGTCTCACGGACGATCGTTACCCGTTCCACCAAGCCAAAATTATCGTAGACTTCCTCGCCTCCGGTCACGATGTTCGTGCTGATCCGTGTTCCGGCAAGTCGGTCGAACGTATCCCGCAGCCGGGAGTACGCGTCACCACTGGTGGCGCGATTGGTTGCTACCAGCAAATCATAGGCTTTGAATCGCAGTATCTGCGTAATCGCCTTGCCTTCATTGACGGCGACCATCAATTGGGATATGCAATAGATCAATACGTCACGGTCATGGACGGTAGCCAGTCCTTTGGCGGATGGCTGGATCTCCACAAAGTTCTCACCATTCTGGTAACGCCGAATGCGAGTGTCCGGCTTCGTCGACAGCGAAAAGATCGGGTGCTCCATCGACG
>JAGQPD010000368.1 GCA_020426865.1 Planctomycetales bacterium | reverse complement strand
CCGAGATCTCGCAAACCATGATTTTGGTTTGGCTTGGCATTTGGTCGTCAACCTTCGCCAAATGGGTGCGGTATTACGGCAAGGCGTTTGAACACAACGGCTGGATTCCCCGCGACCACTGGCTGGAAGACTGGGAAAAACAGGCGATCATCAAGTTCCACTTCGACAATCCCCTTAACGGCTATCGTCGCTTGACCTACATGATGCTCGATGCCAATATTGTGGCCGTGAGCGCTGCCAGTGTCTATCGTGTGTTGAGTGACGCTGGTTTGCTCGGACGTTCCCCGAAAGCGACGAAGAAAGGAACCGGTTTTCACCAACCCGTACGTCCCCATGCGCACTGGCATGTCGATATCGCCTATTTGAACATCTGCGGTACGTTTTACTTCATCGCGTCGGTCCTGGACGGCTACAGTCGGTCGGTCGTTCACTGGGATATTCGCGAGAAGATGGAAGAAGCCGATATCGAGATCATTCTCGAGGTGGCGAAGGAAAAGTACCCGGAAGCTCGCCCTCGGATCATTACCGACAACGGCCCTCAGTTCATCGCGAGGGACTTCAAGGAGTTTGTTCGAATCAGCGGCATGACCCATGTTCGCACAAGCCCCTATTACCCACAAAGCAACGGAAAGATTGAACGCTACCACAAAACGCTGAAGGGGGAGTGTATTCGCCCACAGACACCGTTGACTCCAGACGACGCGAAGCGTATTGTTGCGAAGTTTGTCACGGAGTACAACGAAATTCGCCTGCACAGCGCGTTGGGTTACGTCACACCCAAGGACATGTTGGAAGGGCGCCAGGAAGAGATCTTCCGCGAACGCGACGCGAAACTGGAAGCGGCTCGCATGAAGCGCGCCGCAGCTCGACAACGATCGCGTCAAGCAACGGAAGAGAATCCGACCTATGCTGAAACGATGAGCTATAGCGATCTCTTGACATCGCGGACACTATTCAGGACACGAGTTGGCGGTTGAACGTGCCTTCGTTGATCGTGGGGCGCTCGGGACGTCCTTTGTGATTGAAGGTAAGTGCCATATTGTCGAGGCCCAGCAGCCCCAAGATGGACGCATGAATGTCACGTACGTGCATCTTGTCTTCAATGGCATACAGTCCTAGCTCGTCGGTAGCGCCGATGACCTGACCACCTCGGACCCCTCCGCCGGCCATCCAAATGGTAAATCCAGTCGGGTTGTGGTCGCGGCCGTCCCCTTTTTCGCTCATCGGCGTCCTGCCGAATTCACCGCCCCACACCACCAATGTTTCGTGTAACATTCCTCGCTGCTTCAAGTCGGCGAGCAGCGCCGCGACGGGGCGGTCCATGGACCGGCAGAGGGCGGGGTGGTTCTTTTCGATCGCAGAATGTGAATCCCATTTGCTGCCCGTGCCACTATAAAGTTGAATGAAGCGGACACCGCGTTCAACTAGCCGTCTCGCCAACAAACAGTTTCGCCCAAAACTCGCCGTGGTTTCGTCATTCAGGCCGTAAAGCTCTTGCGTTTCCGCCGATTCATTCGCCAAATCCACTGCTTCAGGTGCTTCGGCCTGCATCCGAAACGCCAGCTCGAAACTCTCGATGCGAGCCGCCAACTCACTCTGTTGCCGGTGTTGTTCGTAGTGCCGTCGGTTGAACCGGTTCAGCAGCGCAAGTTTGTTCTCCTGCCGTTGATCGTCGATCGATACAGGGGGATGCAGGTTTGCGATCGGTTGGGTGTCGGTGCCGCTGATGCGCACGCCCTGGTGCGAAGCGGGCATGAAACCGGCACTCCAGTTCCGTGGTCCGTTGACGGGGTTCCCCTTGTTGTCGCACATGACGACGAAGGATGGCAGGTTGTCATTGGCCGAGCCGAGTCCATAGTTGACCCAGGCACCAAGCGACGGTCGGCCTGCGACATCCAGGCACGTATTCATCTGACAGACGCCGCCCGAATGATTAATGCCATTGGTCCAACATGAACGGATAACCGCGATATCATCGAGGCACTGTGCGATATGTGGTATCCATTCCGATGCCCACAGTCCCGATTGTCCATGCTGGCGCCACGTGCGAGGGGCGGCCAAGAGCGGCGATCCCTTTTCTCCCATCGCGGTAATCGGTTCGCTGAATGTCGCCGGCAGTGGCTTGCCAGCGAGTTTGTTCAGCAGCGGCTTGGGATCAAGGGTATCGAGGTGGCTCGGTCCTCCTTCCATGAACAACCAGATCACGCTTTTGGCGGTGGGCGCAAAATGTGGCTTTTGAGTGGAGATCGTTGCCGGTCTGGCCGCGCCAAGCACGTCCTGTGACAACAGATAATTCAACGCCAGGGCGCCAAAACCGCCGCCACAATTCTGGAGAAAATCGCGGCGGCTGCGAGCGGCGGAGAAATGCGGTACACCAAACGTGTGACACAAACGTGATGTCATATGAATCGTTAGTCCACGTAAAGGAATTCGTTTGCCGTGAGTAGTACGTGACAGAGATCAACTCGCTTTTCACGTTGCGAGGCATCGACGTTGGCATCGCTTGTGGTCTGCAAGTACTGCACAGCGGCTTGCAGGTCGTCCGATGCTGGTTCTCGCCCCCACGCAATCCAGAACGCTCGGGTGATCCATTGTTCGATCGACGGGCAATTCTCGCCGTCAATGCGATCGGCCAGGTGCGCCGCCTGCGATAGTAAGAACGATCCATTGAGCATCAGAAGGGATTGCGTCGGCGTCGTTGTGCGGTCTCGCTGTGGGACACTCTTCAATCCGTTTGCCACGTCGAATTGCTCTAGCAATTCCGGTTTCGTATTGCGATAGCGTTTGATGTACAGCGCGCGCCGTCGCGAATCGCCATCGACGCTCGGGCCGCCAACAGTTCGATCGAGTTGCCCGCTGGCGACCAGCACGGCATCATTCACTTGCTCGGCGGTCATCCGTCGCACTGGGGCTCGCCAGAGCCAGCGGTTTTCCGGGTCCACCGGCTCGGTTTCGACTGCTTGCGGATGTTGAGCGGATTGACGCCATGTGGATGACGTCAGAATCATGCGGTGCAATTCTTTGAAGCTCCATCCGCGTGCAATAAATTCTGTCGCGAGCCAGTCCAGCAAATCTGGATGAGACGGGATTTCGCCTAGTCGACCAAAATCATTGGGCGTTGCGACAAGCCCTCGATCAAAATGTTGTTGCCATACGCGATTGACGATGACGCGAGTTGTCAGTGGATTGTCGGGAGAAACGATCCATTCGGCCAAATCCTGCCGTCGCCTTCCCGACGACGTCGCGTCGCCACGATGTATCGGCAATTCGTCCAAGACGCACGGGTAACCAGGCGCGATCGGGTCGGAGTCCTCCGGCAAATCGGGTATGGTCGTCGGCGAGATATGCCCGGTATGGTCCGCGACGGTCATCAATGGCGGATAGGGATTGGGTTTGAGATGGTCGAATTCCTTGAGTGCACGTTCCAATCCCCTTAGTTTGTCTTTGTCGTCGTCTTTCAGCTTTGCCAGTGGATCCGAACCCTCCTCAACGAACTGGCGTTCGACGAGATAGGCCATCTGCTGCTGCCATGACGAACGTTGTTCGGCGGCAACGGCATATGCCGCCTGAATCTCCAGCGGGAATTTGTCGACCGTTTGATCGGCCTTGCGCTGCATGTACGGTTGTTGGATCGCGTCGATTTGTTCGCGAATTTCGCGCGTAGCGTCGAGCCAGATCTGTTGTTGACGTTCGAATTCTACTCGTTGCGATCGAGTCGTGAGAACTTGATCATCGCGCCATAGTAGTGGTTCGAAGAAAGCTCGCAAGCGATAGTAGTCGCGACGCAAGATGGGGTCGAACTTGTGGTCGTGGCAGCGGGCACATGCCATCCCCATGCCGAGGAACACATCCCCGGTAACGTCGGTGATCTCATCGACGATATCCTTCCAATGTTGTTTTGCGTTGCGTTGGTTGTATTCGTAGATTCCCAAGCGGAGAAAACCAACTGCGGCCAGGTTGCCGGCCGAATCGCTGCTCAGTTGATCGCCGGCCAGTTGCTGTCGCACGAAATCGGCATAGGAAACATCCTCGTTAAATGCCCGCACGACGTAGTCTCGGTATTGCCAGGCGTGGGGGCGATAGTCGTCGGCCTTCCAGCCATCGGATTCGGCATAGCGAACGAGATCGAGCCAGAAGCGGGCCCAATGCTCGCCGTAGCCGGGATCCGCAAGTAGTTGTTCGACCAGGTGTTCCCAGGCGTCGGGACGCTGGTCGGAGAGAAATGCGTCGATCTGTTCCGGCGTGGGCGGAAGTCCCAACAGATCGAGATAAATCCGGCGTACGAGCTTGGTCTTGTCAGCTTGTGGACTCGGGGTAATTCCCGCGTCCTGTAAACGCTTCAGCACGAAACGGTCGATGGGATTGGCGGACCAGTCGTCGTGATCCGATGAAGGGACGGTCGGTCGTCGCAGTGGTTGAAAGGCCCACCACTGGCGATCTTTATCGGTAACGGACACTTCAACTGACCGGAGTTGGGCCTGAGCTTGTGGCCATGCCGCTCCGCCGGCAATCCATTTGCTGAAATGGCCGATCGTTTCGTCCGGCAGCTGTTCATTGGGTGGCATCTCAAGGCCATTATGCCGGATGGCGTCCAGCAGCAAACTCTTCTCGGGGCTACCGGTTACGATGGACGCACCGCTGTCACCGCCTTTTAGCATTGCCTCGCGAGAGTCCAATCGCAGGTTGCTCTCGTGCTTCGACTGGCCGTGGCATTTCACGCACCGCTCGACAAGCACCGGGCGGATGTGGGTTTCGAACAGTCGGCCGTCATCGGATTGTTGTGCACCAACTTGTGAGACATGCCCAGTAAGGGCAGTGGCGATCAATAGGCAGGCCATCGCGAGTTCCAGGCGAATCGGCCCGCGAGTCGTGACAGCGTTCAAGCGGGAATTGTATCTCGACATGGTTCCGTTAGGCTTGTAGGGAATGAGTTTCTGCCACCGGTTGTCTCTACTATCTTAACTTATTGATCCGTAGCTTTCCCAGCCGTCGCCGGACAACGCAGACCCAGAGGAACCCATTGGCTGGGGGCAGATGGAAAATCATCTGTCCGCACCGTCCCTGTGCCGGTCCTTCATGGTACCATAACCCGCGGAAAACCACCACGCGTTGGGCCTTTTCGACGATCGTAACTGATTGCTGGGAGGTTGCGGTTCGTTTATACTGCTGGAGGGAAATGGCTTTGTATTTTCGAACGGTTTCGTGGCCGATTGTTTGTGAGGTTCCGATGAGCTGGATGCGTCTGACGATCACCCGATTAAGGGTCTCGAGAATGATCACTGGAGCGATCGCGTGGTCATTGAGCTTTTCGATCGTGGGTTTGGGTGCTGTCGTTCATGTGGCACAGTCGGCCGAGTCAGATCCTGAGTTGACAGTCAACACGGTGGCAGCAGGTGGCAGCAATGACGGGCCGCGATTGCCACTATTCGATGGCACCTCTCTCGTTGGCTGGAAGACGACGGCTCAACAACCGCCGCCCGACGGCTGGGTCATCGAGGAAGGGGCGTTGCACCGCAAGTCGCGCTCCGGGCATCTGGTATACTTCGATCGCGAATTCAGTGACTTCGAGCTGCACTGGGAGTGGAAGATCGCCCCGGGTGGTAATAGTGGCGTCAAGTATCGATTGGCAGACTACGGTGGCCGACTGTTGGGGCTGGAGTATCAATTATTAGATGACCTGCGACATTCCAATGCGAAAGATCCCGAACGCTCTGCCGGGGCCCTCTATGGACTGTATGCCCCATCGTCAAATAAGCACCTAAAGCCTGTGGGCGAATTCAACGAAAGCCGCGTCATCGTCCGCGACGGTAAAATTGAACATTGGCCCAACGGCGAACAAATCCTGGCGGTCGACACGCGAACGGAAGAGTTCCGACAGCGGGTGGCGGCCAGCAAGTTCAATGAGTATCCAGGATTCGCCGAGCGCCAAAAGGGCTGGATCATGCTGCAGGACCACGGCAACGAAGTATGGTTTCGCAACGTCTGGATCCGCGAATTTTCGTCGAAACCAGCGGAAGAAGCTCCAGGGCCACCGGCAAAAAACCACTCAGACAACCCCTTTCCAACTGGCGGATCGCCGTCGCGGCCGGATAATGCCCATTGAAGTGGCGGTGCCGCGCGCGTGATCTGAACCCACCAAAATGAATCAAAAACCGAGTTGTCGTCCGCTTGCCGCCCTTGGCATGTGCGTTGCTTTGTTTTCTCATGCCGGTAATGCCGCTGAGGTGTCCCAGCCGGACGTCGATTTCAATCGCGACGTTCGTCCCATTTTCACTGGTCATTGCACAGCGTGTCATGGTGGCGTGAAGCAAGCGGCGGATTTGTCGTTTGTCTATCGGGATGCGGCGTTGGGGGTCGTTGAGCCGTATGATCCCGATGCATCGTATCTGATTGATCGAGTGATCAGCGAGAATCCCGACGAACGTATGCCCCCATCGGAGCACGGTCGGGGACTTACGGAAGCAGAAGTGGATACGTTGCGGCGCTGGATCGCACAGGGCGCAAGCTGGGGTAAGCACTGGGCATATGAGGAGCCGCAGCGGCACGACGCCGATACGTTGGACCCGAATCAATGGTGTCGGGCGCCTATCGACCGCTTCATTTTGGCGCGATTGGAAGCCGAGGAACTGCAGCCGGCCGACGCAGAGATTCCTTCGCGTTGGCTGCGCCGAGCGTATCTGGATCTGATTGGGCTGCCGCCGACAATGGAGGAGCGAAGCGAGTTTCTGAGGTTGCTGGATGCGAAAGGGGAAGTCGCCTACGAACTGGTCGTTGACGACTTATTGGCATCACCGCATTTTGGCGAGCGGTGG
>JAGQPD010000367.1 GCA_020426865.1 Planctomycetales bacterium | reverse complement strand
CCTCGCAGTTCGAGGCATTTGTTTGTGGGTAGTCATCGATGTTTGCACTCCAGGCCCGAACGACCCGAACTGGGGATCGCGGGCATTGAATACCCAGCCTTTCAGGCCCGGACAACACTGGTGCAAAAGTCTTGGGAATCCCCCCGGCAAGCGATATCATGAACCGTATGACGCAACTACCAAAGACGTGGTATGACCGATGGCTGCCGGGACGGATGGATTCCGTGCTGTCTTGGTACGCAGCGTGGTGTACTTTGGCGATTTGCGGGGGACGGGTCGCGCATTGGAGCGAGCATTTCTCGCAAAACGGACCGACGATCCTATTCGTGCAAATCGCGTTGTATTCGGCACTTGCTGTGCCCCTATTGTCGTGGCTTGTGTTTGGGACAGCCGGGTTTCAGCGACGTTGGTGGATCGTGAACGTGCTCTTGTGTGTCCCGAATTCCTTCTTGATCTATGGACTACTGCATCCCCCCATCAGGCCGAACAGGCACCAAGATATTTCGTTGGATCATCCATGGTATGTATACGTGTTGTTTGCGTCGGCATGTCAGCTAGCGGCTTTGGCGATCGTGGCAGCGGTCAGTTTGGCGATTCGCCCGTTATCGCGACAACGGTGCGTCGCTTTGCCGATTCGCTTTTTGGCTCAGACCGCGAAGGCGGGAATCTTCGATCTGATGTCCTGCACGTTCTTTGTTGGCGCGGGAATCGCGCTGCTGCGGTACCTGCTGACGGAGTACGACCCGCTGGATGACGCGCCGCTTCAGTTGTACGCGTTGCATATCGGGCTGGCTTCGTCGGCTTTTGTGCTCATCACATTGCCAGCGTTGATCGCGTGGCAACTTTTGCAGAGGCTCGGGATTCCATTATTTTGTTTCACGATCAGCGTGGTCTTGATTCTGTTCTCACTTGGCTTATTGTTGGCGATCGCGCTCGATGGAGACCTTTCGTTTTACGAAGGATTGCTTGCCGCCGGCACGGCAAGTTGTGTGTACACCGTTTTTGCTTCGCTATGTCTGGGCATCGGCCATCGTTGGGGGCTAGTATGGATGCAGTTGTCGCGAACGGACCGTAACATGCCGGCTCGCGCAGAGGCAACGGCGGCCACGCGAGCATGGAGCTGGCGGTTTACGTTCGCAGTCGCCACGGCCATCGCGAGCATCATGGTGTTTGCCAAGTTCGTCGATGTCACGGTATTGGCGATCTTCCCCTGGGGCCATAAATGGCACTGGGCAGCGCGAGTCGCGACGATTAGTAGAGAGTTTGGCAAGCCGACTAACTATGATGCCGGTACCATCGTTTGGTGTAACAATCGGGATAGCGATGGATCGTATGAAACGATCGGACTGGCAATGAATCATGGTGCCGGCGGCCCAGATATCCACGTGTCTATGGAACACGCATCCCCCGAGGCATTGGCGGCCGTGTTTGAAGGTCAACGTCACGCATCGCGTGTGTGGCTCGATGTCGATAACGCTGACCAACTGTCGGCACTTTTTTCGGTCCAACGAATTGATGAACTGAATCTGAACCTAACCGGCTTTGTTGAACGCAGTCAGCTTGACGAGCTTGTGCGACAAGTCGACATTGATAAGCTCAAGATCACAACGCATACGACGGTCGCAGAACAGATCCGACAACTGCAAGGACTTCGAGTCATTGATTCGCTGTCGATTAAGACAGCGATGACGATGTCCGCGGAAGAAATCCAGTCGTTCGCAACTTTGCCAATTGGCGAATTGAGTGTTACTTACGAGTGCCCAGATCGAGTAGATTTTCGCAATTATACGCGAACCAACTGGATTCTTATCAAGGGCTCGCCCGTCACGAACGACATCATGACGTCGTTATTGGACATTCCAGTGTTGAGTCCCCTCAAGGAGCGTTCCGTTTGTTTTCAGGATTGCGATTTCACGGAGGCCGCATTCGCGCTACTCTTAACAGCTGACCGCCATGAATACTACCTGGACCACTGTCATATAGATGGCACGCCACCGCCGCCGACGGTGCTTTTGGAGTTGGCCGATAACCCCCGCGTTGACCCACCGAGTATTCAGTGCGAATCTCCGCTAGACGAAGCTGTGTTCCTAATACGATTTGACCGTCGCCGGGCGCGAGCAACCACTGAAGTTAACGGCGATTCGAATTCATACCGAGGACATTCATACCACGTACCAACTTACTCGCATGATTGGGTCGCATGTTACGCAGACCGGTTCGGTGTCGGCGACGGACTCCGCCGCATTTCCCACGCAACGTCGTTCAACGAACATTGCGAGATTACCGCTCTCGACCTGGAAGGAACCTGCATCGGGGTCGACGGCATTGAGATACTGTTTTCACAACATGAGTTGCGGCATCTTCGATTGGGTGGTCCGTACGATGATGACGCCACGTTTTGGCTACACGCGTCGCATTTGCTGCAGCTGGAATCACTTGAGATTCCGGCCTATCCGCTGGATCAAACGCGGTTTACGGCCATTTGCGGTATGAAGCAATTGAAAAGGTTGCAGCTACCATTGCTCGGCTTTGCAAGGCACTTAGGGTACTTCGTCCCGGCCGATTTGCGCTTTCCGGCTCCGCCACGAGATGAAATGGGCAATGCTTGGTGTGACTATTTGCAATCGCCAAATGTCGTGCAACGCCCAGGGTATGGCTTGAACGACGGATACCGTGACGGGACGCGGCAAGATTTTGACCTGAACCTCCTCTCGGGCTTTAATGTCCTCGAATTCCTGGTCTTGCCCGAAGGGACACTCACCGCAGACAATGTCCGGACAATTGCGTCGCTGCCAAGGTTGGCGGAATTACACGCGCCGTTTACATACGTCAATCGGGGGATCGTCGAGTCGCTGGCGGAAGCGCCAAGTCTCAAGCGGCTGACGATCGCCGTCCGGTCGCCGGACGACCGGTTGCTCGATGCGATCGCATCGCTACGGAAGCTGACGTATCTCCAGCTGCAGGTGATGGACAGCACTTGCGCGGATTCTGATCAGCAACAAGCGACACTACGCGATTGGTTTAAGGAACAAATGCCAGGCTGTTCGTGTGAGTTGGAGTTTTTTCCGTCGCCGGGAGGCTAGAGTGCGGTAGGGCGCGAGCCCTCCGGTATCGTACGGCGCGAGCCCTCCGGTATCACAAAACGAGCCTCGGGTCTTTCAACGCGGCTCTTTGGTTTTGCAGCACCGGACGGCTTGCGCCGTTCCG
>JAGQPD010000366.1 GCA_020426865.1 Planctomycetales bacterium | reverse complement strand
TCATGCTGCAGCAGACGCAGGTGGAGACGGTAAAGGCATACTTCGAGCGCTTTATGGCTGCGTTTCCTGATGTCGCGGCACTGGCGGCGGCAGACGAACAGTCGGTGTTCAGGCAATGGGAAGGTCTTGGCTATTATCGACGTGCTCGCCAGTTGCACGCGGCAGCTCAAGTGGTCACAAACGAGCATGATGGCGTTTTGCCGACCGATATCAAGATTTTGCAGTCATTGCCAGGAATCGGCCGCTACACGGCGGGAGCCATTCTGTCGATCGCAATGGATCAGGCGCAGCCCATTCTCGAAGCCAATACATTGCGTTTGTTCGCTCGACTTTTGGCATATCCTGGCATGCCGACAAAGGGTCCCGGTCAGAAACTGTTGTGGGCGTTTGCCGAACGGTTGGTACCCAAAGCGCAACCCGGTCGTTTCAATCAGGCCGTGATGGAGCTCGGCAGCCTCGTCTGCACTCCCAAGAATCCCGACTGCCAAAAGTGCCCGGCAAGAAAGCTCTGTGTTGCCTACGAGCGGGAACAGGTCGAGCTGATTCCGGCGATCGGCAAGCGGACTGAGTTCACATCACTGCTGGAGGCGGCAATCGTTGTGCAGGATGGGAACCGGTTCCTGCTGAGGCGTTGTCAGGCAGGTGAGCGCTGGGCCGGATTATGGGACTTTCCTCGGGCCCAACGCGATCCGGACATCGCCGCGGTGGCCGATGACCGCGAGTTCTTGCATCGTATCGAAGAACTGACGGGCAATCGGTTGAAGATGCATCGACATCTTGCGACAATCAAGCACGGTGTGACGCGTTATCGTATTACACTCGAGTGTCACTTGGCATTGCCGCTTGGCAAACAATCAAACGCCGCCAACAATGAACGAAAATGGTTGCGTTGCGACGAACTCGATCAGCTCCCGTTGAGCACCACCGGGCGGAAGATCGCCAAGATGCTAGCCGGTGGTGAAACAAAACGTTCGTGTTGAATAGGGACCGAACAGGACCTACGGGATATGAAGTACAAAGGGCGCCCCATCTGGTGGTCATGGCGCGCCCTGATCGCACTCGTTTATTGCACTTTGTTCGGGCGATATTCGTGTTCGCGTTTGCGAAGGACTTCGGCACGGACGATCTTTGATGGCTCCATGTCGCTGTTCTTCTCGGGATCGATCCGATGCAGTTTTGGTAAGACGTCCAAGCCCTCGATCACTCGACCGAATACCGTGTGCTTGCCATTCAAGTGCGGGGTCGGACGGAAGGTCAAGAAGAATTGCGATCCCCCTGAGTCTTTGCCCGCGTGTGCCATGCTCAACGAACCCTGGAAATGATTGCGGTGATTTGGCAAGTCGCACTCGCAATAGATCCGATATCCAGGGCCACCGGAGCCGTTGCCGTCCGGATCGCCACCTTGAGCCATAAACCCCGGAAGTACGCGGTGAAAGATCAGACCATCGTAGTATCCTTTTTCGACGAGGCTGATAAAGTTGCCCACAGTGTCGGGGGCCTCGTTCTCAAAAAGTTCAATGATGATTTCCCCCTCGCTGGTTGTCATTTTCACGCGAGGCAAATCATTCGTCAGTGCTTCCTTCTCGCGAAGCTCCTGTTCCGTCTTCCAGAACTCCTTGTATTCGGGGATTTCCGCGATCAAATTGCGTCCTTCGTCGGATAGGACACCCAATTCCTCGGCCTTGTTCAAGTACTGCTCCGCCAAGTCGAAGTTGTCCATCCCGAACGCGGCTTTGCCAGTAATGTCGTTTACTTCACGCACAAAACAGTTGTTGTCCGATAGCAATTGTCCGATCTCGACGGAGCGGCTATATTGGTCCGCCTCATAGTCGTCCTTGGTCATCGATACGAGCAACTTTGTCAGCTCGCGGTCCCCTTCTGGGTCGGCGCGATATGCGGCGATCGCATCGCGACGCAGGTCTTCTGCCAGGGCATTGCCGGCAGCGATCTTCTCTTCCCAGCGTTTTTCCAGTCCTTCCAGTTGTTCGTCTTCCGCGATCGAATACTCCGCCTGCAACTCGCGCAACGCAACGAGCAGATCCCTCCACTTGGCAAACGTGGCGGCAAATTGCTGCTTGGCATCGCCGGTCGGGAGATCGGCGTCGGGAGCCGGCGCGGCGGGCTTCGGCGGCTCGGTGCCCTCTGATCCGGCCTGGGTATCCTCGGTGCCGTTGTCTGTTGCTGATGCCGACGCCGTTGGCTCGGTTGATGCCGTTGGCTCGGTTGATGCCGTTGCTTCGGTTTCGGCTTCTACCGTCTCCGTCGTCTCCACGTCTGAAGCTGTTGCCGATTCAGCCGGGGAATCGTCGGATTCGCCCGTTGCCTCGGCGGCGTTTTCGCTAGAGTCGCTCGACGCTTCGGTCGAAGTAGCGGTCGCTTCCGAATTGGTCTCGGTTGCCCCTTCGTCCTGAGCAAGAGCGTAGGACACGGGGGCTACAGATAATAAAGTGCAAAGTGCCCAAGAAACAGTTCTCTTCGACATAGTTCTCTTCGACATAGTCCTGTTCGACATATACGTATCCTCCGTCATTTCGGAATTGGCTCGTTTTGCCTTGATGTTTACAC
This sequence comes from Planctomycetales bacterium, assembly GCA_020426865.1. Taxonomy (GTDB): domain Bacteria; phylum Planctomycetota; class Planctomycetia; order Pirellulales; family Pirellulaceae; genus JAGQPD01. The sequence continues at coordinate 8,003 of JAGQPD010000366.1, read as the reverse complement.
TCGATATCGCTAGGTTAGCATAACAAAATACCATACGCTGCTCACAGCGAAATGGGTCACAGCGTGCAATTTTGGCGGGACGTGGTCGTGGCGTCTATCCGCGACGATCGGTGGGAATGGGCAAGAAATCGGGAAAAAATATCGGTTCTGAAAAAAATATCGGTTCCGACTTGCGCATTATCGGGGGGCAGTTGCGAGGTCGCAAGATCCGTTATTCAGGCGACAGCCGGACTCGCCCGATGAAAGAACGGGTTCGCGAAGCGATGTTCAACTTGATCGGGACCGATGTCGTGGGGACCCACGTCATCGACCTCTTCGCGGGTACCGGGGCCTTGTCGTTTGAGGCGCTTAGCCGTGGGGCCGAGCAGATTCTGGCAATCGAACGGCACTTCCCCACGGCGCGGCTGCTGGAGGAGAATGCCGCCAGCTTGAACGTGCAAGAACGCGTGACGGTGTTTGCTGGTGACACGTTTTTCTGGTCCCGACAATTGCCCGATCTGTCGGGAAGCCCGTGTTCCATCTTCTGCTCTCCCCCATACCGATTGTATCACGAGCGGACCACCGACATGCTCGCGCTTATTGGCTCGCTGATGCAATCGATACCTGACCGGAGCCTGTTCGTAGTAGAGTGCGACAGTCTCTGGGACACAAATATGCTTCCATCTGCCGAGCGCTGGGACGTGCGCGCGTATTCGCCAGCGGTGATTGCCATTCATCGTACACCGGCGACCTCGCGCAGCGAGTAAAACGAATTAGCCACAGGGAGCCAGGATTCAAAATGGATGTGATCAATGTCAATGACGTGAAGCCCTTTATCACGGCCGACGGATCGGAAATCCGCGAGCTGTTGGCACATCGCAACTCGTGTATACGGCAGCAGAGCCTGGCGGAAGCTCGATTACCGGTGGGTGCGTCTACGACGCCGCACTATCATCCGGTAACGGAAGAGATATACTATATTCTCCAGGGAACGGCTCTCATGATGATCGACGGACTAACTCGCAATGTGTCCCCCGGCGATGCAATCGCGATTCCCCCCGGTGCTTTGCATCAGATCACGAACACCGGACAGGAAACTCTCAAGTTCCTCTGCACGTGTGCTCCAGGCTACGAGCACGAAGACACGGTACTTCAGCCATAATGATTGCGGTTTTCGTGATTGCGGTAATCGGGATATTTGCTACATATTCCCGCTTGTAGTGCGAGCTGCGCCAACGTGCTGGCAATCACGTTCCATTTGATTGCACGTGGATACCGATCTTTGTGGAAGGGAGTTCGTTGGATTGGAAGGCCCATGGAATAGAATGGGCCTGAGGGCATTGGCCAGGGAGACGGCCGTGAGTAACAAAGCACGTGTGTATTTTTTGGCAAACCAGTTCACCGCGACCCTCATCTCGATATTGGTGGTCTCGTTTTTGGCACGGGCGATTGGAATTGGATTCGCGGCGGAGTTTTCGTCGACAAAAGTCTCAATCTCCAACTGTCCGGGCTACCTCTACTATCGACTCACAACGCCTTACGGTACGACCGTGCGGGTCGACGACGAGTCGATGGCACCAACGCGACGACTGCAAGCGCCTAAGGACCTGATGGCGTTCGATAGCCGTCCCAAATCCGACAATGATGTCGTCGCTGAAGTCGACAAGCATTTTCACGAATACCTGCTGACTGTAAAGCAACCACTCGACGAAGCAATTGGTCGCCAGACGACGCGGGGGACCGTGCGGATTGACCCAACTTTGTTTCAGGCCGCTTCCGCACGTAGCGTCGCCAGCCCGTTCGAATTGCTGACCGGTTCGCCGTCATTTGCCAGTGTGTATCCTGCGCCATCGCCAGTTCCTCCCTACCAATGGGAGGAGGACGATCTGCCCGCCGCAAACATAGTGGCAGGCGATGCAACGGTTGTGGACGCCACGACGGAGACGCACTCAACCACGAATGTGGGCCCAGTATCGGAAGGGCCAGCAACGGTGACGGAGGAGAATCGTGCAAACTGGGCCGAACCGACGGCACTCCTGTCAGAACTTGAAGTGCTCACCGCCCCCCCATACAACTCGCCGTGGGCTACGTCGGCATTGTCGGCGGTAAAGGAGCTCGTGGCGACAACGAACTGGTCCGACCCAAAGCTGGGGATTCTGCTTGCCCATCTGCAGGTTCTGTCGCGGCCGGAAATTCCGCCGAACATCGATCCAGAATTTCAAACGCGAGTGCGACAAGCTGCCTATTCACTACAGCGGCGACTGGGCGTGTGGCAGTTCGTGCATCGCAGTCACCTCGGGCACGCCGGCCCCACCGTGCTGGGAGACGAACAGGCGAAGCTGCGTCACATGGCGATCGCTGTCGATGGCGTCCGAACGAAGATCGCTGGCAGCTCGCATGCGGAAACATGGACGGTGTTCTTGATGTTGGATGAATTGCAGTCGCTGACTGTCAGTGCGGATGCGCAGGACACCCAGACGCGTCGGCTGGTTGCCCGCCGCATTCTGGATCGCATGCGAAACACCTCGGCGGACCCGCAGATTGCCCGATTCTTCAATTCGCCGCCATTGACGGAGTTGCGCACGGTGCTGCGGGTCTGGTCCGATGAACCGATTATCGTCGATGAGTTGCTGTTGAATGTCGAGCAGTTCGAAGCGAAGCAGGACTCGCAGCACGCGCGTGATGTTTCCGATGCCTGGAACGCCCTCAGGTGGTCGTCACAGGAAACACAATCGCAATTGGGCGAGTACTTGGGAACCCACTATCGCAATGCGAATGTGCGACTGTCGGTGAGCGAGGACTTTATTAATCGCATCATGCCCAACGAACAGGATTACACCCAACCCGTCGCAGACACATTGATGGGAGCGGAAGTGCGTGGCAACAGTCGTGCCATGGCGCGCGTCCGAGTACGGTTGCTGCCGGATGCGCGAAGATTGCGGATGCGACTCGAAGCGTCCGGAACCGTACGGGCTGATACGCACGCTCGCAAGGGACCTGTCACGCTATTCAATCGCGGTTTGTCACACTACTTCGCCGAGAAAGTGTTCTTGATGGACGAACGGGGCATGCGGATTGGCAATACCGACGCCGTCGCTCAAGCCAATACGCGGCTGAACGGAGTCCGTACCGAGTTTGACGGGTTTCCACTGCTTGGGACAATTGTCCGAGACATCGCGCGGCAGGAACACGACAAACATCGCTTCCTCGCACGTCGTCTGTTCGAAAGAAAAGTGACCAAACAGGCGCAAGAGCAAATCGACCAGCGAGTTCAAGAACAGGTGTTCGTGGCTCAACAGAAGATGCGCGAAAAACTTCTGGAACCATTGCAGGCACTCTCGCTCGATCCAACCGCCGTGGAAATGCGCACGACGGAGGACCGTGCAATCATCCGTTGTCGACTGGCCACTGACTACCAACTGGCAGCCCATACCGCTCGACCCTTGGCCGCTGCCGATAGTGTCATGAGCCTGCAAATTCACCAATCGGCGGTCAACAACCTGGTCGAACAGCTGGGGCTGGCCGGACGCACCATGAAATTGGACGAAATGTTACGCAAGGTGATTGAACGCGTGGACGGCTTGGACGAATCGATGCTGGAGGAAGTCCCGGAAGGAATCCAAATTCGACTGGCCGACGAACGCCCCATTTCGATTTCTTGTAAAGACGGTCGCGTCTCGCTGGTCCTTTCTATCGCGGAACTGACCGATGGCGCTAAACATTGGCGAGATTTCATCGTGTCCGCCGACTACGCCCCCGTTGCCAACGGAATGAGCGCCACGTTACAGCGTGAGGAAACGATTGGTTTGGACGGGCAGCGACTGCGATTGGGCGACCGTGTGGCACTACGAGCGATCTTTACCAAGGCCTTGTCACGCCATCGCCCCATTCCTCTCCTCCCTCCTGCTGTGGCCAACCATCCGGCGACAAAAGGCCTGCAGATCGGACAGTTTGTTGTCCGCGACGGATGGATCGGATTGGCCGTGACCGAGGCCGACAGTTCAACGCCCCCCAATGTTGCCCAGAAACTTCAGCCATTACGTCGCTAAAGGGCAAATGAAGTCGGATGGCTTGATGGCCAACACCGAACACGGTACCTGTGGTAGTACCATCTCTGCTGTGTTTCCCATGACAATTCCCCGGATTCCGGTGCGGGCGACAGTCCCCATTACCGCCAGGTCGACGTTGCCCTTGGCAATGGATTCCAAAATCCCTTCCGCGGCGTGTCCCACTATGATCTCCACATCGACGGGCCGTCTTGTCGGGTAATACGCCAATTCCGTCGCAATTCGCTGCTCGGCCGCGGCACGTGCCGCCGCGATATCCGCCTCGGTGCAAGGTGGAGGAAGAACGACGTTGCCGCTGTGGTGTTCCAAGACGTGCACCACCGTCAACCGTGCGTCGTGCATTTGAGCGAGCTCGGCACCAATTCCGAGCGCCGATGTGCCAACGTCGGTCAAGTCGTGCGCGACCAGGATCGATCGTAGCCCCGTCCCACCCCGGGGCTTGGTGATCCAGACGGGAGAAGGGCATTTTCGCAATAACTTTAGCGATGTGCTCCCCATGAACGCCGCCCGAAGCGGTCCCAGTCGCCGTGTACCCGCGATCGTAACGTCGACCGGATTCTGCAATACCTCCCGCACCAGCTGAACCCACGTTTTGCCAAACCGCAATACCTTGTCCGCCTTCACCCCCTGCGCCTTCGCCTCATCGACCAACATCTGCAGCCGCTCATGTGCATTTTCGCTCACCACCTCGCAGCCTTCCGGCAGCCTTCCTTCTTGTTCCTCATCGACGATATGTTGCAACAGTGGCGAGTCGACAACGTACGCAAAGCGAATGGTTGCCCCGCCCGTACGGGCAAGCCAAATTGCGTCGTCGACAATTTGGCGAGCATGCGCGTTGAGATCGTCGGCAACGAACCGATCTGCTTCGGAAAGATCGACGGCGGCCAGGATCCGTTGGAATCGTTTCATGAGGCGATGCTCCTTGGTACGGGCTGTTTTCCGGAAAGTACACGAAAGCCGTGTCCGGTATACAGCACCGCAGCAGTAAATTTTGTAGCAAATAGTGCGCCACGATCGTCGGTTGGCGTCAGGAAATGGCGGCGAATCGATCTTGAAGCGATTCGACATCCAGCTCTTCGTGCTGTAGTGCCCGCATTGCCAGAATGACGGCCTCTGCGGCCGGAATGGTGGTGATGCAGGGGACACCATATTGAACGCTGGCGGCGCGAATGCGTCCTTCGTCGGTTCTGGCCCCTTTGCCGTTGGGGGTGTTGACGATCATGGCGATGTTGCCGTCGATCAAATGGTCGAGCACGTTGGGATGACCTTGGGCGATTTTTTTTACCCGTTCGACCTTGATGCCGACATCCTCAAGCAGTTGAGCGGTACCGGACGTGGCGACCAACTCGAAACCCAGTTCGACCAATTGCGTACCGATCTTGGCAATATGTCGTTTATGGCGATCGGCGACGCTCACAAAGATCTTGCCGCCCGTTGGCAACACCACTCCGGCGGCGAGTTGGCTCTTGGCAAATGCCAAGGAAAACCGTTCGCTGACACCCATGACCTCGCCGGTGCTGCGCATTTCCGGCCCGAGAGCGATATCAACGCCGGCGAATTTGCGGAAGGGGAAGACGCTTTCTTTGACCGACACGTGTGCCGGAATTGGCTCTTCGGTCAGTCCCAGTTCTGCCAGTGTGCGACCGGCCATAACTTGTGCGGCATAGTTGGCCAGCGGGATACCGGTGGCTTTCGCGACAAATGGCACGGTGCGGCTAGCTCGTGGGTTGACCTCGAGCACATAGACGGCAAGTTTGGTGTCTTCGCGTTTGACGGCGAATTGCACGTTCATCAAACCAACGACTTTCAGATAGCGCGCCATAGCGCGAGTCGCATCGCGGATTTCGTTGAGGACCAATCCAGGCAGGCTGTAGGGAGGAATGGCGCAGGCGGAATCTCCGGAGTGTACACCTGCTTCTTCAATGTGTTCCATGATTCCGGCGACGACCACATTTTCCCCGTCGCTGATCGCATCGACGTCGACCTCCGTGGCGTCTTCGAGGAAGCGGTCGATGAGCACCGGTTGGCCTTGAGCAACAACAAAGGCATCAATGACAAATTTTTCGAATTGATTCAAGTCATAGCAAATTTCCATGGCGCGGCCGCCGAGGACGAAGCTGGGGCGAACGAGCGCCGGAAACCCGACCTTTTCCGCTTCCGCACGGGCCTGTGCCATGTTTCTGGCAATACCGTTGGCCGGCTGTTTCAAGCCCAAGCGATGGAGTGCTTTCTGAAATTTTTCGCGGTCTTCGGCCGCTTCGATCGTGTCGACGCTCGTCCCGATGATCGGGACACCGGCGGTGGCCAGTCCGCGCGCCAAATTCAACGGCGTCTGACCGCCGAACTGCACGATCACGCCATCGGGTTGGGTGCGATCGCAAATGTTCAATACGTCTTCCGTGGTCAGCGGTTCGAAGAATAGAATATCGCTCGTGTCATAGTCCGTACTCACCGTCTCGGGATTCGAATTGACCATGATCGATTCGATGCCCATTTCGCGCATCGCGAAACTTGCGTGACAGCAACAATAGTCGAATTCAATTCCTTGGCCGATACGATTCGGCCCACCACCGAGAATCATCACGCGTTTCTTGCCCGGATGTTTGGCTGGCGTTTCGTCTTCTTCCTCGTACGTGGAATAGAAATACGGTGTGTAAGCTTCAAATTCAGCCGCGCACGTATCGACGGATTTGTAGGTCGGAACGATGCCTCGCGATTTGCGATAATCGCGAACCTCCATTTCGCCAATGCGATAGATGTGACTTAGTTGGCGATCGGAAAACCCAGCTTGCTTCGCTTGTCGCAACAATTCATCCGGTAGCTCCGCGAGTTGCTCGATGCCGCGTAGTTGTTCCTCCATCTCTACGAGCTCGAACAAGTGGTCGAGAAACCAGGGATCGATCGACGTCAATTCATGGATCTCGTCGATGGTCATGCCCGACTTGATCGCATAACGCAAATACCAGACACGCTGATCGTTCGGTGTGGCCAATTTGGCCTTGATGTCGTCCAGGCTCGGCTGTTTGTCGGTTCCCCAAAGGTCGCTGCTGTCGGAGCCGAAACCGAAACTGCCAACCTCCAGGCCACGCAGCGCCTTTTGGAAGGATTCCTTGAATGTTCGTCCAATCGCCATCGTCTCGCCAACGCTTTTCATTTGTGTCATCAACGTGGCGTCGGCTTCGGGGAACTTTTCAAAGGCAAATCGCGGGACCTTCGTTACGACGTAGTCAATCGTCGGCTCAAAACAGGCTTTGGTCTTGCGCGTGATGTCGTTCGGTAATTCATGCAAGCGATAACCAACCGCCAGCTTGGCAGCGATCTTGGCGATCGGAAAGCCTGTCGCCTTCGACGCCAAGGCGCTGGAGCGACTGACTCGCGGGTTCATCTCGATCACAATCATGCGTCCGTTCTGCGGATGGATCGCGAACTGGATATTCGACCCACCCGTCTCCACGCCAATCTCGCGAATCACCTTCAGACTCGCATCCCGCATCCGCTGGTACTCTTTGTCCGTCAGCGTCTGGGCAGGTGCGACAGTGATCGAGTCCCCAGTGTGGACACCCATCGGGTCGAAGTTTTCGATCGCACAGATGATCACGACATTGTCGTCCATGTCGCGCATCACCTCCATCTCGTATTCCTTCCAACCCAAGATCGATTCTTCCACCAGGACTTCATTGATCGGTGACTGATCCAAGCCGTTTCGCACCAAGGCGTCGAATTCGTCCTTGTTGTAAGCAATCGCCGAACCGCTGCCGCCCAGCGTAAAACTGGGACGCACGACGCAGGGGAGCCCGATCTGCTTGAGCACCACGCGGGCCTCCTGAATCGAATGGACCGTGTCGCCGCGGCAGACCTCCAACCCAATCTTCTCCATCGCCGCTTTGAATTGATCGCGTTCCTCCGCCTTGGCAATCACCGCCGCGTTGGCACCGATCATCTCCACACCGTATTTTT
>JAGQPD010000365.1 GCA_020426865.1 Planctomycetales bacterium | reverse complement strand
AGCCTTTGCGACGGCATTCAATTTTCTTACCGAGCTCCTTACGGCACTGAAGAAAATTCGCGTCGTATCGTTCATGCAATTTGCGAACAGCCTGGTTTTTGCCGCGATAGGACTGCTCCTTATTGGTGTCTGGCGACTCAGCACCGAGGGGGTCGTGATTGCCTACGGCGCGGCTTGCGGCACGACCAGTATCGTGGCGATGATGATCGTCGTGCGTGGTTGGGGCGTCGTCCCACCTGCGGCCCAGGAAATGTCTCATCGCGACTTGTGGTCCAAGCTGATGCCGTTTGCTGCATGGATGTGGCTGACGAATCTGCTCTCCAATATGTTCACGGCGGCCGATCGTTATATGATCGTACACCTGTCGCACACCGACGCTCGCGGCGCTTGCGAGCTCGTGGGACAATACCACAGCAGCCGCATCGTTCCAGAACTAATGGTGGCGGTGGCGGTGTTGATCAGCAATGCCGCGTTGCCATACTTGAGTAACGATTGGGAAACTGGGCGAAGATCGCGCGTGTCACTCCATCAAAACCGTGTATTGAAGTTGTACGCGATCGGCATGACAGGAGGAAGCCTGGTGCTGATGATGGTGGCTCCCTGGTTGTTCCACTATGCGATGGGGGGCAAATATGCCACTGGCCTCTCCGTTCTTCCATGGACGATCATGGGTTGCATATGGGCCGGCTTGATCCTGGTTGCCCAAAACTATTTGTGGTGTGCCGAACGGGCTCGCGTTGCCAGCTTCTCGCTGTTAGCCGGCCTGATCATCAACGTGGTGCTCAATGCCTGGATGCTGCCACGCTGGGGACTTGTCGGTGCGATCCTTGCTACGGCCATCGCCAACGCGTTCACGCTGGCCGCTGTCGTGTACATGTCGTGCAAACAGGGAATGACACTGGAGCCGACGACTGTCTTTGCTTTGACATTACCCACGATCCTTGGCCTGGGAATTGCCCAAGCGACCGTGGTATTTACGCTGATCCTGTTCTTGGGGTTTTCGCGCAACTGGCTGATCAGCGCGGAAGACTGGCAGTGGATCCGCCAGCAGATCGCCGACCGTGTTCCTTCGCGAAACATGCAGACGACCGTCATCGGAAGACTGCAACAAAAGACAACTTGACACACACCTATTGGACATTTGACAACAAGCGTCATTCGCATCGCACCATCATCACAGCCCTGAAGAGACCAACCTAAATGGCACACGAGCGACAGCTGTTACCGATCGATGACCGCGGCCCCCTTCGCGTAATGTTTGCCTTGACAAGTATGCCGGTGGGTGGCGCAGAAACGTTGCTGGTGAACCTCATACAAGGCATGGACCGAGAACGTTTTCTTCCTGAAGTATGTTGTTTGAAGTCGCGTGGCCCGTTAGGTGAACAGCTGGCGGAACAGATTTCTGTGCATAGTGAGTTCATCCGCAACAAATTCGACGTACGCGTGCTGCCTCGGCTAACGCGGTTGTTTCGCGAGCGGCGAGTCGACGCACTAGTCACGGTTGGCGCTGGCGACAAAATGTTTTGGGGACGATTGGCGGCCTGGCGTGCGCACGTGCCTGTCATCGCGTCGGCGTTGCATTCGACGGGCTGGCCGGACGGCGTCGGCCGCTGCAACCGTTGGCTGACGCCCATTACCGATGCGTTCATCGGCGTCGCGAAAGCTCACGGCCGGCACCTGGTGGAGAATGAGTGCTTTCCCGCCGAAAAGGTACACGTCATCCCTAATGGTATCGACGTACGAAGGTTTCATCCGCCTCGTGAAGGGAAGGATCGCGTTCGGAGACAATTGCATTTGCCGGTCGGCGTTCCGCTATGTGGCATTGTCGCCGCGCTGCGTCCAGAGAAAAACCATCGGGTATTCCTGCAGGCCGCCGCGCGCGTGCGAATGAAGGTGTCGGATGCGGAATTCGTTGTCGTGGGTGAAGGGCCCATGCTGGAAGAATTGAAGACGTTGGCGAGAGAATTGGGGCTGGTCGGGACCGTACATTTCCTGGGCAACCGTAGCGACATTCCAGAGATCCTACGCGCCATCGATGTGTTTGCCCTGTCATCCGACAACGAGGCCTGCCCGGTTTCGATTCTCGAGGCGATGGCAACTGAACTACCTATCGTGGCCACGCAAGTAGGGAGTGTACCGGAACTGCTCGACCATGGCCAACTCGGCATGCTGGTCCCGACTCGTCAACCCGTGGCAATGGCCGGCGCCATGGTCGAATACTTGACCGATCCGCGGCACGCTCGCACGGTGGGTGCACGGGGCCGCAAAAAGGTCCTGCGAACTGCCACGCTGGGGACGATGGTGACGGGATATCAAGACCTGATTGCCAGCATCTACCGCGGCAAGTGTAACCGGCCGTTTGCGAAACGGCAAATCGTAGCGGACAATTCAGCTACAACGACTGGGCAAACTGCTTAGCCGTTCACAACTTGCCCCCGCGACCACTTATCCGCCGATATCCAACCTGGACTACAACGGCGACGGCAGGCGCGATACGATAGTGGTTTGCCTGCTGTAGAATTCTGCCGATCTCTTGAGACTAAACCGACGCCTCGACATGCGCATGACCGCCCCCCTGCTGGCGATTGTGGCCAAAGTGCTTAGCGGCTGCAGCGTGCGCTGGATTGATTGCCAACCTGACACGTGCCAACGGGTCTACTTTGCCAACCACACCAGTCACCTGGATGCGTTGTTGATCTGGGCGTCGCTTCCGGGCCACGTGCGCGATCTAACTCGCCCCGTGGCGGCCAAAGACTATTGGGAAAAAGGGATGCTTCGTCGCTATTTGG
>JAGQPD010000364.1 GCA_020426865.1 Planctomycetales bacterium | reverse complement strand
CGGTGCCATCGCCATCGGTCACCCGCTGGGTGCCAGCGGCGCTCGAATTATGACCACGCTCGTGCACGCGCTGCGCGACATGAATCACAACATCGGCGTTGCCACCATGTGCATTGGCGTCGGTCAGGGTATCGCCACGGTGATCGAGCGGGTCTAGATCGATCCGCACAACGCCGCTGACCGGCGATGTTGCGTTCGGACGATGTGGCAACAATAATACGGCGATGGACGATTACCCGTATCCTTCTCTGTCGGAGATGTTCGTCGCGAGCGTTGCTCGTGACCCGCATGCAACTGCGCTTTGGCATCATGACGGCACCAAGTTCGTTTCGGAAACTTGGCGCGATCTCCATCTTGAAATCAAACGTTGGGCGACGACGCTCTATGATTTCGGCGTCGAGGCTGGAGACCGTGTTGCGCTATTATCCGAGAATCGCCGTGAATGGGTGTTGAATGACTTGTCCGTCCATTGGCTGGGAGCCATCCATGTGGCACTTCATTCCGTGCTTTCCGGCGCTCAGGCAATTCAACAACTCTGTCATTGCCATCCGCGAATCATTCTGATCTCCAACGCGGCACAGTTGGAGAAACTCGTACCGTTCGCCGCTCAGATCCCGATCGATGCAACGATCGCAACCTTTGAACAGGTTCCGTCATCGCTGATCGAGAAGTTTGGCGGTCGGGAAGTGTTCCATTGGAAAGATGCGATTGCCAACTCGTGCGACCGTGCCGATGAGTTCGTATTCCTGTACGAGGCAGCGGAAACCTGCTCCCCCGACACCGTTGCATCGATTCTCTATACGTCCGGGACGACCGGGGCCCCCAAGGGGATTACACTTACGCACGGTAATCTTATCTCCAATGCATTCGGGATTATCAAGTTCTTTAGCGATGATCCTACCGACCGTCGTCTCTGCTTTCTGCCTCTTAGCCATATCTTTGGCCGGATGTGCGATCATTACATCTGGCTTGCACGCGGCTCTCAGCTGGCATTGGCCCGATCGCGTGAGACAATCTTGGCCGATTGCCAGGCAACTCAACCGACGATCATCAATGGCGTTCCCATTTTTTGGGAACGCATTCATCGCGAACTAGAAAAGGCCGGCAAGGCCGATGTGCCTGAAAGTCTGCAGGCTCTGCTGGGCGGGCGAGTCCGAGCGTGCTGTAGTGGTGGAGCGCCACTGGATGTCGACACCTTCGATTTCTTCCAAACTCAAGGGATACCGCTGCTGCAAGGCTACGGACTATCGGAAACCTCGCCGGCAATCTCCATTTCCACGCTCGAACACAATCGCCGCGGGGCCTCCGGCAAGCCGCTGCCCGGCGTCGACGTGCGAATCGCCGAAGACGGAGAGATCTGCACCCGCGGTCCGCATGTCATGCCAGGGTACTGGAAAGACGACGCAGCCACCCACGCCGTGATCCAAGACGGATGGTTTCACACCGGCGATCTTGGCCGCGTCGACGAAGACGGCTTCGTGTTCATTACGGGTCGCAAAAAGGAACTGATCGTGCTGGCCAATGGACGCAACATCATTCCCACATTGTTGGAATCGCTACTGTGCCGCGATCCGCTAATCCTGCAAGCCATGGTTGTTGGCGACAAGCGATCTCAACTCGGTGCATTGATCGTCCCTGATGCCGACGCCCTGCGACAATGGGTAAAGGATGAAAGACTTTGGGCTTGGAGCAAAAAAGGGGTCTTGAATCACCAACGTGTGCACGAACTCTATCGTGAGCGAATCGCTTACCAACTGCGGGAACTATCACCTGCCGAACAAGTCCATCGATTCTTTCTGTTAGATCGTGGTTTTACTCAAGACGCCGGTCATCTAACTCCCAAATTCAGCTTGCGTCGCAACGAGATTGCGAAAGATTTTGCCGCTGAAATCGACAAGATGTACGATTGACTCGCGTCCTTGCTCAGCGCTGCTTCGGACGCAATATTTCGTAGACCACGACCGAAATCATCCCGGATACGAATGACAACATTCCGCCCACAAGCAACACCGGAGCGGATTGCACGACCGTCGAGTAGAGGACCGAAAAGCCTCCATACCCGCCACCCAGCATTGGTCCGTTGAAAGCTCGCAAGAGCACGGGTGAAAACGCGGTGACCGAAAATGCGATGGTGTGAATCGCCGTCGGCGTCAGAAATCCAATCGCAAACGCTCGCAGTCGGTTGCGACCATAAACGATGCACGCAATGGCAATGGTGGGAGCGCCCGCCCAGATCATCATGATCGCCGGAATCGTTAATAGCGATATTCCCGTGGCATAGCCCAACGCCAACATCAGGTAAAATGAGCCCAACACGACCAACAGTGCCGAGATCCGAATAGCTGGCGGATTGCGTCCAGAATTTGCGCTGACGTGTAATCCCGGCCCCTTCAAGCCGGTGGCGTCTGGTTCCAGAATCGCATCCATCGATTCGGGATCTTTGCTCCGCTGGTAATCCAGCTGAGCCGCGGTCGGATTCCGTGCGGGCCTCGGCTTGCGAAATCCCAGCACAAACGCCAGTAATCCGCCGATGAGCACGATCTTGCTGAATGTATGAATTCCCTGGCCGAATTCTTGAAGCCCTTGAAACTCTTGTGCCAAAATCACGGCACCAACTAAAGCCATGATCAGGCCAAAAACGAAAATACCGATCCCAGCACGCATCAGCGCTCGCTGTCCCGGTGTATGTCCCTCATTTGAAAATGGAGCCGCCGACTTTTGCGCCTGCGATTCGCTCGTCGGATTCATGAATTCCTCATGTTCGCTCGAAACGAGCTGATCGTGACGTCTTGTTGCGCCCTGCTCCATCCTAGTCTTCCAGCTTGAACATAGCGGATTCCGGTCACTTATTTTGTAAGCGATGAACTTCCTTTTTCAGCAGTGAACACCGTAGCGTGCGGATCACCTCCCGATCGCAGGAACGCCATTAGGTCAAGGACCTCGTCGCGGTGTAGAGTATCCAGCAGTCCTGTCGGCATGGGGCTGGTCGGCGACGGTGATGTGGAAACGATCGACGACCGTTCGATGTTTGTAATCGCCGTGGGATCCAGCAAATCGGTGTTCACCGCGATGTGCGCGTCGAACATATTGATCACTCTGCCCGAAACAATCTTTCCGTTGTTCAATTCGAAATTGATCGTCTGAAACTGATCCGATACTTCCTTACTGGGATCGACGATCGAGGTCAGCAAGTCCTTGATACTGAAACGGCCACTTACGCCGGTCAGGTCTGGCCCCGTGATCCCTCCCTCACCGCGTACTCGGTGGCATTTGAAGCATTGTGCCGCGGCGAACATCTCGCGGCCACGAGTGAAATCGCGGGTCGCGGACGTACCGTCTGACTGTGAGAGTAACTCCTCGACGGTCCATTTCTTTACGATCGGCCGCGATTCCGTTTTTTGCTGTTTGGCCCGTTCGATGGCGTCCGCAAGTTCTTTTTCCACACGTTCCCGTTCCGCTTCCGGCAGATGGGTAATCGCTTCCTGGCGTATGTTGCGCACAAAACCGTCGAACGACATTCCCCCTCGCTGTTCGACCTGGCGAGTAAACCAATCGAAATAGCGTTGCCGAAGTT
>JAGQPD010000363.1 GCA_020426865.1 Planctomycetales bacterium | reverse complement strand
CGCGACCGATCACCGGATCAAGCTTCCCCTGGTACGCACGGTCGACCAGGTCAATGCCGTACTTTTGTAAGGCCTGAAATTTTTCTTCAGGACTTTGGTCGGTCACCCGCGCACCGCCACGGAGCTCTTTCAATGCTTCCAGCAAATCCCGCTCGGCCACGCCGTTGACTTGCAGTAGACTCTTGGCCTTGGAATCGATCTGCGCGAGCGCCAGCAGCAAGTGCTCGACGCTCACGAATTCATCCTTCATCAAGGTGGCCTGTTTGACCGCCTGTTCGAGTACCTTTCGCAGCGACTCGCCCGGCGCTGCCGTGGAGCCGCCGGAAATCTTCGGGAGTTTGGCCAGTTCCGAATCGACTGTCGCTTTGAGCTGCGATCGTCTCACGCCAATCTTGTCCAACAACGGGTGGACAATTCCATCGGACTCGGTGAGCAAACCAGCCAGCAAATGGACGCTGTCGATTTCAGGATTCCCGAGTTCTTCCGCGATCGATTGAGCGTGTTGAACTGCCTCTTGGGCTTTGATCGTCAGCTTGTCAAAGCGAAAGTTCATGATTCGTCACTCCTTCTTTACTTCGAACTCCGCATCAATCGCGTCGTCGTCCGTCGCCGATTCGCCACCGCCGGTGGCTCCCCCTTCCGTTCCGGCCCCGCTGGCAGGCCCAGCTTGAGCGCTTTCGTACAGCACTTTGCTCAGCGCGTGCGACGCCTGTTCCAATTCCTCGATCGCCGACTTGATCGCGTCGGTATCGGTTCCCTTGGCGGCCTCGCGAGCCTTGGCCATCGCTTTTTCCAACGGCGCCTTGTCGGCATCCTTCAGCTTATCTTGGTGTTCCTTGGTCAACTTTTCGATCTGGAAACACATTTGATCGGCCTGATTCCGCAGTTCTGCTAGTTCCCGTTTGGACTTGTCTTCGGCGGCGTGGTCCTCGGCATCTTTCCGCATCCGATCGATTTCGTTGTCGGATAGTCCCGATGACTGCTCGATGCGGACCGTCTGTTCTTTTCCGGTACCCAGGTCCTTGGCGGAAACATTGAGAATACCGTTCTGGTCGATGTCAAAACGAACTTCGATTTGCGGCATTCCCCGCGGTGCCGGGGGAATACCCTCCAGATTGAATTGTCCCAGCAGGCGATTGTCGGCGGCCATCGGGCGTTCCCCCTGAAAGACCCGCACTGTCACTGCCGTTTGGTTGTCATCGGCGGTGCTGAATGTCTGCTTGCGTTCGGTAGGAATCGTCGTGTTGCGTTCCACCAATTTGGTAAAGACACCACCCAGGGTCTCGATCCCGAGGGACAGCGGTGTAACGTCCAACAGCAAGACGTCCGTGCGGTCACCGGCCAGCACACTTCCCTGGATCGCGGCCCCCACCGCCACGACTTCGTCCGGATTCACCCCCTTGTGCGGCTCGCGGCCGAAGATCTCTTTCACGAGTTGCTGGACCTTGGGGATACGGGTGGAACCGCCGACGAGCACGACTTCGTCGATATCGCTGGGTTTCATTTTGGCATCGGACAATGCCGCCATGACAGGTTTACGGCAACGGTCGAACAGCGTGTCACCCAGTTCCTCGAACTTGGCTCGCGTGATTGTCATCTGCAAGTGCTTCGGGCCCGATGCATCAGCCGTGATGAATGGTAGGTTGATGTCGGTTTGCGAAGTCGAACTGAGTTCCTTCTTGGCCTTTTCGCATGCTTCCTGTAGACGCTGCAAAGCCATCGTGTCTTTCCGGAGATCAATCCCTTGTTCCTTCTGGAACTGATCCGCCACATGGTTGATGAGCACCTCATCAAAATCGTCGCCACCTAGATGAGTGTCACCGTTGGTACTGATCACTTCAAACACGGTTACGTCCTTGCCATCGGCCCCGTCGGTGCTGGCCACTTCCAGGATCGAAATGTCAAACGTACCGCCACCGAGGTCGAAGACCGCGATCTTCTCTTGCTTCTTCTTCCCCAGCCCATACGCCAAAGCCGCCGCAGTCGGTTCGTTGATAATACGCGCGACTTCCAAACCAGCAATCTGACCGGCGTCCTTGGTGGCCTGACGCTGCGAGTCATTGAAGTACGCCGGCACCGTGATCACGGCCTTGTTGACCTTGTG
>JAGQPD010000362.1 GCA_020426865.1 Planctomycetales bacterium | reverse complement strand
GGGCCTGGGCGCGGGGGGAGCACGCACCGGTGGCTGCGCCACCGGCAGGGGTTGTTGCGGCCCTCCGGGCCGAAGGCCTGGAAGGCCCTTGCATCGATAGAACGAACGCGATTTCGAGCTCGCCATCCCAGGGCCGAAGGCCCTTCACAACCCCTGCCGGGCCCGAAGGGCCCGGTTTCCGCCGCCCCACGCGCCCAGGGCCGAAGGCCCGACACAAGTGTGTTACGGTCGAGCCACGGGATCGCAGCCATTCTTAGAATCCAGGTACGCGTACGCGCTCGTCGTCGATCGACAATGGTTCAAGAGGGAATAAAGTAGAAGATGATTCCCATGCGCACTGTGCTGACGCATCAGTGGCGGTACAAAGGAGAGTCGCTAGCACGGGCTTTGCGTTTAGAGCGTTCCCCCCCCGGGCCGGGGTGGTGAAGTCGCGGAACCACTAGCCAACCAAACTGTGGCTCCTGCCGGGCAAGCCGGCGTGGGGGCCAAGGAACGACACAATGGTAATCCCGTTTTGCCACTGGCGCCAAGATGCACGAACTCGCGGCTATTGCCACCTCGCTATGCCGTAGTCGTTTTTGGGTTTTGCGTTACGGGGGGTGTGGTTTCATGGCTTATCGGAGCCATCGCCATGGGCTATTATTGGTTCTACGCACGGACTCGCGAAGAGGCAATGAAATGTCGAAACTGGTCCTGCGGAGCCATGTTTGGGTTTTTCTTTTTCGCTGCGCTCATTATGATCCTCAATATGATCGCTGAACTCGTGTTGTGATAGACCCAAATACTGTTGTAGTGGCCGGGCCTTTGGCCCGGTCCGCTCGCCGCGGAGGCGTGCGATGGGCCAATCCCGTCCTATTCAAACGACGGGCCTTCGGCCCTGGATCGCTGAGGCAAACGCCCCAGATAGTCTGCCAGTCCAATACTGGCACGGGGGCAAGGACAACCTTGGAACTATGCGAGAACTACTTCTTGAACATTCGTCCGATAAAGCTGGAGCCAAGTCGCATCATGTCGCTAACATCGAAATCGCCGTCGCCATCCTGGTCAAGTAGCTTTTGAAAGATGCCAGCACTTTGCGGGTCACCCGTCGCGACAGACTGCCGCTGCTTGCCGATGAAGTCGGTCAGCTGATCAACTCCAAATCCCTGCTGACGTTGCTGCTTGCCCAATGCACCCATGACGATCGGCGCCAACATCGACAGCAGCTTGCCGCTGGTCGCAGCATCGACCCCCGCCATCTGACCCACGCCCTGTTCAACTCGTTGACGCTTGCTTCCGAGAATATGCCCCAAGATCCCTTCTCCCAAACCGGCTCGGCCACCACCGCCACCTTGAAAGAACCCTGCCACATTATCCAAAAGACTTCCGTCGTGGTCCTTAGCCAGCGCTTGATGCAACCCCTGTGCCCCATCCGGTGTCGCCGCCTGTCGACCTACCGCTTCCAAAAGTGTGGGCAGCGCAGCGGCGATCGCAGTTTTGGTCTGTGTCTCATCCAACCCCAACTGCTGGCTAATCTGTTGGGTCGCCGAACCCGTGAGCTGATCGCCGATCAGATCAAGCAATGATGACATAACAAGTTTTCCTTTACTAATAACGTTCGGTGTACGCAGCTGGAATGATGCGGCAATGTCGCTCGCCACGATTGCTGACTAATCGTAACGGATTCGATACGAAATCCCATCCCCCAATCGGGGGCCGGGCATTTGCGATGCTACTAACCAATTGGTGTGCTGCCGATTCCGTATCGTGTTTTTATAACGCAGAACCGCAGGGAACGCTGAGTCCGATAGCTTCCGCGTAAACTCGGCGTCCTCTGCGTTAATAAAAAACGCGCCGTACCTCAACTTACCGCGCCAATGGTTTGGGCAAGATGTTGGGGATTCGGGCAAGATTTCGCTTTGATGAGCGGTTATCTACTGGCTGCGGCACTAGTTTACTGGTATTGAACGCGCCATCACCAAGCTTTACGCTGTGCTGGTGGAAACTTTGGGTAGCCAAATTCCGCCCCGCCCAATGCCAAACGTCCTCCCTTAACAAATTAAGAAGAAAGGTCCATTCATGACACACGAATCGTTAGTGATTTTGATCCCAACATTGTCGATTGCCATGGCTGCCATGACCGCGGGTGCTCAGCAAGCCCGCGCCGAGGAGGCCCAGATGGGGCACATGGTATTCTTTACGCTCAAGGAGGGTACTCCCGAAGCCAAACAAAAACTCGTGGATGCTTGCGACAAATATCTCACCGACCACGAAGGCACGGTCTATTATTCGGCCGGCGTCATTGCCGAAGAGATGGACCGCGAGGTAAACGACCGCGACTTTCATGTTGCTCTGCACGTAGTCTTCAAGGACCAGGCAGCCCACGACAAATACCAGACTCATCCACGCCACTTGAAGTTCATTGAGGAAAACAAAGACACATGGGCCAAGGTTCGTGTGTTTGATTCGTGGATTAGACCGAAGAAATAGTGTCACCGTAGGCGCATTAACGGCTCAGATTCTTTTGCCGATATCCTGTTAACCGATCCCGGCCCTCTTCGGTTACGAACCCCGAGAGGGCCGATCGCGTCGGTGAGCACAGCGGGTGGGCATGGGAGTCGCAGCGTGAGCAATAACATTAGCGTACCGCCGATCCGGATCGTGGCGGCCAACGACCACGAGATTCGCAATTCCGGCGACTTCGTCCTGTATTGGATGATTGCCCAACGTCGGCTTAACTGGAATTTCGCTTTGCAGCGGGCCGTGGAATATGCCGAACAACTCGGGAAACCGCTGGTTATCCTCGAGGCTCTTCGCTGTGGTTATCGTTGGGCAAGCGAACGATTGCATCACTTCATTGTCCAAGGGATGGCCGATAACCAGCGTCGCGCCGATGCGTCGGGAGTATTCTATTACGCATATCTCGAAGATGAACCACGCGCCGGTAGCGGGCTTTTGGAGTCACTCAGCCGACAGGCCGCTGTTGTCGTCACCGACGAGTTTCCGTGCTTCTTTCTGCCGCAGATGGTAGCGGCCGCAGCCGATCGTGTTGGCTGCCGCATGGAACTAATTGACGGAAATGGCCTCCTCCCACTACGTGCCGCCGACCGTGTGTTCCCACTGGCCCACTCGTTTCGCCGATTCCTTCAGAAAACGCTACCCGAACACTTGGCTCATGTGCCACAGGCTGCGCCGCTAACACGATTGGCCGGCCATGCGCCCGCCAACTTGCCGGCAGACCTTCAACGAAAGTGGCCGCCGATGTCGCCCACGACACTCGTACGTGACACGTCGTATTTGCAGCGTTTGCCGATTGACCACCAAGTGCTTCCATCTTCCATTACAGGTGGCAGCCGGGCTGGCGAGGTTCGCTTGTCGGAATTCATCGCCGGCGGCCTGGACGACTATGGCGAACGACGCAACCACCCGGATGACGATAAAGCGAGCGGCCTATCGCCTTATCTACATTTCGGACACATTTCTGTCCACCAGGTTTTTCATGACGTAATGTCCCATGACGGCTGGACTCCGGGTGACCAGGCCACCAAGGCGACCGGCAGCCGCGAGGGGTGGTGGAATGCAAGTCCGTCGGTCGAGTCATTTCTAGACGAATTGATCACGTGGCGTGAATTGGGTTACAACATGTCATGGCAGCGGGCCGACTATGACCAATATCAATCATTACCGGACTGGGCATTGCAGACACTCCAACGTCACGCACGCGACCCGCGACCATACGTTTATGACTTGTCGCAGTTCGAAGCTGCCGAAACACATGACGAGATCTGGAACGCTGCTCAGCGACAACTGGTGCGAGAAGGGAGAGTCCACAACTATTTAAGAATGTTGTGGGGAAAAAAAATCCTGCACTGGTCGCATTCGCCTCAGGAGGCGTTGGCCATCATGATCGAATTGAATAACAAATATGCGCTCGATGGCCGCAACCCTAATTCCTACAGCGGCATCTTTTGGG
>JAGQPD010000361.1 GCA_020426865.1 Planctomycetales bacterium | reverse complement strand
GTCCCCGACATGGACATTGCCGCCAACTGACAAAGCGAGCGGATCGGACGGCGTCCCCACGTTGAGCAGAGGCGAACTGACACCGACAAGTTCCAGATGAATATGAGCGGGGCCAAAACTGCCCGCCCATCGGCCACTGCTACTGTTGAGCAGGACATCTTCCGCGCTCCCAGCACCATTCAATGACTGGACCTTTTGCATTTCCAGATCGGAGTATTCGACTCCCGGAATGTGCGCCGAGGTGTTCTTGCCCGCGTAGACTCCTGTGCCGGGAACAAGCGGCAGAGGCGGCTGCAAGGTATTTGTTTCGGGTAGGCGGTTGTTGCCGTTTGTGTCAACCGGCGTCGGTGATGCCGCGGGGCCAGCGTATATGTGTTGACCGATTCCGTGGAAGTGATCGCCATGCTGGTACAGGAGTGTCAGCCGGTTGAAGTTTGGATTGTCCGGATAGTCACCACCACCGTCAGCGGATGGGGCCTGGAATGGCGTCGTGCGACTGTCAACGCCGATATAGTACTCGGCAAGTTCAGCGTGCACGTTCGACAGCGTGCAGACGGCGGCCACGACTGTGGTAGCGACACACAATGGGATGCGAAAGGTCTTCATAGAATCAGATCTCCGAAGTTAAGTCAAACAGCAAAGAATCAGGAAACAACGGTCTTGATTGTCACACGCGCAGTGGGATCGATCGGCGGTGCCCGAGAGTGCAAGCCGGTGCGACGACTCAGTGGGTAGTATTCATGGGCGTACAGGAGGGTCGCCCGAGCCACCGCTAACGAAGGCGAGGCGTCTTGTTCCACGGAATGGACCTGCGGCTGACCGAGAACTTGGCACACTCGGCAAGTCGACGGATCATGCCCCCTTTGGTCGCCAAGCGAGCCCTTTCGGTAACTTCCTTGCGTCCCTTGATCGCCTGGGCGCAATGCATGCCGCTGATATCCGTGGCAGCAAGCCTGTTTGGTTCGCTCCGCGTTCGTCACGGCAGAGGGTCCACAGCAGTACGCAAGAGAACCTGCGCCGTCTAGCCACCAATGGAGTGGACGACCGCCGATCACCTGAACGAGGTAGAGGAACAGAACGGCGACAGAGAGAATTAGTCGAGTACGGCACATAGCAATTAGGCACCACTTCTGTTTTTGACAACGACGAGTCGTGCAATGGTTCGAGAACTTCCCGACACCAAGTAACCATGACGTCCTACATCCGCCAGCCAGGTCAGGCCAAGGGCTATCAAATAGGTGGACACGAGCGGCGTAGCCGTGCCGCCAATCGAAGCGACTCGGCCTGGTTCAGCATGGTCAACTCGATCCCCCTGCAGCATCTCGCCACCCCGGCCATGTCGTGCATCTCCTCGCAAAGCGAAAAGCAAGTACATTACGGCTCGGCAGCGTACGGCAATCGCCGCCACGCTTTCAGGTAGTGTGATACAAATCGCATGCACATCGACGACGCGGCGATTTCGCATATATCCTACACATGTTACACCATTGCACATGCAGTTCATTTGCATCACAATAACAAACATGCAACTTGATTGCAAGTAGGTGTCGTCCTGTTTCTGGCAAGAAACGGTTTTTTTGATGGCTACTGGAGATAATCGAGAAGTCGTTCCACACACTTGGTCCGAGACTCGCCACACCTGATAAGGCACTTGCCATCTCACAGGCGCGAATCCGACTGTCGAGGACCTCGGGGAGTCTGTATCGGCCAGCGAGGAACGCGCCGCGAGCGTCCGACCACGTCACTCGGGCCGCCCATGAGCATTGTTGCACATGCAACGCACTTGCAATGACTTGCCGTCTCGGCTAGAATAGAGTTCGTCTTTTGATCGGCGTGTCACTTCACCTTTGCTCGAGGAGCCAACTCAACCGTGCCCCCCTCCGAACCCGATGCGACGTGGGCGAAACAGGCCCTTCGAGATGCGGCTTTGCGAGCCACGGCCGCAAGGGTGGCCGTACTGAAGCTACTGGGCTCAATGGGAATTCCGATGAGTCATGCAGAAGTGGTTGAAGCGTTGACTGAATTCGGGTTCGACCAATCGACGCTCTTTCGCTGCCTGAACGAAATTGCGGATGCCGGGCTGGTATCACGACTTGACCTTGGCGACCAAACAAGGCGTTTCGAGCTGCGAAAGATGGGCGAAAAGGTCGAATTCACCCACCCACACTTCATGTGCGTCGATTGCGGCGAGCTGACCTGCATGGAGGATTTCTCGGTGCAGATCAGTCCGTCCCGTGGCCCGCGGAGAGACAAACTGGG
This sequence comes from Planctomycetales bacterium, assembly GCA_020426865.1. Lineage (GTDB taxonomy): Bacteria > Planctomycetota > Planctomycetia > Pirellulales > Pirellulaceae > JAGQPD01. Next base: position 1,372 of record JAGQPD010000361.1, on the reverse strand, counting down.
CACGATCACCGAGATCATGATTCGAGGCCATTGCGGGAACTGCTTTCCTCGTGGGCGGTAAACCTTACTGGCTTGCCATCATCAGCGAACCACGCGTTGTGTTGGATTTCTTCGGTCTTCAGCCCCCAAGCCGGCGAGGGGGCCCAGGAACGACACAGTGGTAATCCCTTTTGCCACTGGCGCCAAGATGCACGAACTCGCGGCTATTGCCAACTCGATATGCCGTATGTGTGTCATCACTCCGGGCCTGGGCGCGGGGGAGCACGCCACCGGTGGCTGCGCCACCGGCAGAGGTTGTTGCGGCCCTCCGGGCCGAAGGCCTGGAGGACTTTGCAAGCATCTCCTTCTTTCGGATCCTCACCCACGTGTCGACAATCGCAATACTATGTGGTTCGAGGTATTGACACACCGACCGCCTGCTGAAGACCATGTGATGCGAGGTATTCAGCCCGGGCAATACCTCGAACCACCAAGTATCGAGGCCCTATTGGCGGGTGTTGCTATCTCGCAACTTCGCGTCGCCACCGGAACCAGCACATGCCAGTGAACTGCGAAAGGCACAACGCATGTCGCAGTCCGAATCAGCTCGCATGGGCCACGGTCGACGCGCAACGATTAGAGGGCATGATCGACTCACAGTTGTTGCCAAAAAAATCGTTGTTGACTATATCCAGAGGGAACTACCTGGCGATCCGCGAAAGCGATGCGTTAACAATCGTTGCGGCGCTCTATCGGCGTAAGTCGCGTAGATTCTAAACAAGCATGCTGCTTGCGCGTGCGATGTATCCACAACAACACGTTTACGGCACACTTGGCCAGCCCATGGCCCATTGCAATCGGAGCTGCGCTCGATTGAATTTCGTTACGGCGTCGAGGTAGGCTCGCTGCGTTGCCGCTAATGCCTGCACCGATTGCAGCGACTCGATCGGAAGTCCTTCACCTTCACGAATCCGGTCCAGGTTCCGTGCGTGGGAGTCCCTTGCCGATTGAATCGCCAGTTGGGCACTGGAGATTTGGCTTCGTGAGAGCTGTATTTGCGCCAATGCCTCGGACACCTGCCGCGATACTTCATCCATAACACGCAATTTTTCGAATTTCGCTTGCTCAACGCGAGCTGCGTTGGTGCACTTTGCCGCGTGTTCGCCCAACCCCAGATTCCGCAGTTCCCAGGTGACCACCGCGTCGAGGTCGTAGCGATCATCTACGTTGTTGATCGTGCTCCCAATACCACCGCCGAATCCACCGTGAGAAAAACCAACTAAGACGCTTGGAACATACGGAGCGTATTTCTCTCGTCGGTGCGCTTCGCAGGCGGCCGCAACGAGTGCCTGCGATTCCTTCATTTCAGTCCGCGTCCGCAGGGCCGTGCTGA
>JAGQPD010000360.1 GCA_020426865.1 Planctomycetales bacterium | reverse complement strand
GGTGTTCTAGAAACGCACCGCGACCGCTGGTCTCGGATAGCACCGGAAGCAATTCGCGCATCGTCATGTTTTCTGTTTCCAGCGAGTTCAATTTTGGCGACCGCCTGTCGTTGCGGTCCTAAGAGTCGGGGTCCTAGGAGTCGCGGTCCTAAGAATAGTCGTCCATGATCATCCAGACGGCATTTAAGTATTCCGTTTCCGGGCAGTTTCCTGCGATTGGATGATCGGCCGCCGCTCCGGTACGAGCAATAATTCGCATTTGCCGCGGCTTACGCCACGAGTGTTCATTGTGCGGATCGATTGGTGGACCGGCTTGCCGAGCAGCGGACATGAGCAGCCGTGAAAACTCCGCTTGCGATAACAACCCCGCACACGTGCACGACAGCAGCAAGCCGCCCGGCTTCACCAATTGCATAGCCAGACGATTCAGATCGAAGTGTTTGCGAGTCCCCTCGTCCAGTTCGGCGCGGGATCGAATCAACTTCGGCGGATCCAACACAACGACGTCAAACTGTTGCCCATTTCGCTGCATATCGCGCATGTACGGAAAAACGTCCGCTTGTACGAACTTGACACGAACCTGATTCAGATTGGCGTTTTCTTTAGCCGTCTTCAGCGGATGCTCGTCCAAATCCACTCCAATTACCTCGGCCGCGTCCCCTAAACGCTTGGCTTGAATGGCAAAGCCACCACTGTAGCAACACAAATCGAGCACGCTGCGGTCACGGCAAAAACTAGCAAGCATACGACGATTGTCGCGCTGGTCGCAAAAGAAACCAGTCTTGTGCGACTCTTCATCCAATCGGATCCGGAATCGCGTGCCGTATTCCTGCACCGTCACCGAGCGGGGCGCCTCGGCCGACATGACGATGGGGCTTTCAAATCCTTCCTGCGACAACACATGTGGTCCCGTTCGGATGGTGTGATGTCGCGTACCCAGCTCGACATGCAGCCGCTGCAAGATCTCCTCCGCTCGCTGAAACATCCCCCAGCTGAACGCTTCTGCCGACAGGACGTCACCGAATCGATCGATCATCAACCCCGGTAACCCGTCTGACTCGGCGTGCACTACTCGATATGCATCGGTCACTTCATCCAATCGCAACTGATCTCGTCGTAATCGAACCGCCTGCCGCAACATCTCGTTCCAATACGCTTCGTCCGGCAGAGCCTCACCGTATCGCACCATCCGCACGGCAATCTCCGATCGGGGATTGTATAGGCCGTAACCAACCAGCATGGTTTGCGACGTACCGTCCTGCTGCTCAACATCCGCATATACCGCAACCAGGTCACCCGGGCGAGCACCCGGATCCGCCGTGCGGACCCGTTTGCGATACACCAATGGGTGCCGCACATTCGCACGCAAGAACACGGCTGGTAACGACCGGCTGGGTTCGGGTATCAGCGGCTGGCGAGCTCGGCTTGGGTGCGAACGCCCAGCACCGCTAGCAGCGGTCGGCGGTGCGCCTCGCGGGACGCGTCGCGTTGACATCGATTGTTGTTTCGCACGACGAGCCATGACTGGACTACCAAGGGAATTACATCAAGATCGCGATTCATAATCACAGCGTCCATTCTAAGCATCGCGCAGCCGGCATCGAAGGCCTGAAATCGAGATTGACCGAAAAGGTTTGCCCGTCTTAACGCGGACCTCGGGCAAAAAACCAGAAATTGGACTCAAGTGGGGGATCCCATCGACGGTGGACACCGCGATAATTGACGTTGAACGACAGGTCGCTCAGGCCTTGAGGAAAGGACCTCGGGCATCGGCGACCGCACCAACACGGGAGTGGCAGACAATGTCGGTCAGCAGCATCATTCTATTCGTAGGAGCGGTCATCGCCTTCGTAGCCGTACAGTGGGCGGTGCTGCCGTCCCGACCAGCTCGTCCATTCTAGGTTACTGGCGAAGGGCCACTTTGTCGCTTGGCTCGGCCGAGGAGGGGCCATCGAGGGTCTCCTTCAAGCGAGCGAGATCTTCGTCCAGTCGCTGCTTGATGCTCGATCCGATCAGCGGCATAAGAATGCGAGCCACACCTTTGCATTTGGCTTTCAGCACTTGTTTGACTTCCGTGCCATCGGCCTGAGCGAACAGCTCGTAGCTATTGGTAATCTCGACGTAGTCGCAATTCAACGTACATTCGTAAGCTCGTGCCGGCTCGTAGCGCGTGACTTTCTCCAGGACTTCCGTGCGAATCCCTTGTTCCTCGGCAACAAATTTTGCTTCGGCACCTTCGCCTCGCTCGTCCGACGTAGATGTCCCTTCCACGAAGGACTGTACCCATTCGCTGACGAGCTGTGGTTCAGACAGGTACGGAAAAGCTTCGTCGGGTGTTGCTGCTACGAGCGTCTCGGCATTGACAACGTAGGTACGTCCGCCCTGATGCCAAAGTCCAGCACCGGCACCAACGACCACGAGGACCACGAAAGCAAGGAAACCGATGAATTTACGCATGGAAACTACCCTTCCATCTTAATGGAATACAGACCCTTGCCCTTAGGCTAATCGTCAAAACCCTCGCGCCTTATTGCGATCCTCGCAGGCAGTACAATCTGAACCGTGGTCGCGGTCATTCTCAGTGCACCACGGTTGCTCTATCCGAAAAGTCTAGCCCGCATTTTCTGCGGAATTCAAAGAGATGAACGATAATGGCAGTTGTTGCGTGAGTCCTCACGGCAAGAACTAGCGGTTGAGCGAGTCGCAACGGTGGACTGCTCGCGGCGCAGCCGCAATCAGCGACTCGACATATTTTGCCGGTAATAACGGACTCGCGGGCTAAGCTGGCCGCGCCATTAACTGTGCAATGTCGTCTGCGATTCAACCGAACTATCAGTCAGGACCCGCAGTATCTACGCAACGATGCTAGCGATGGTTCACCCGAATATTTTGGTTGAAGTCGGTGAGATCGATGGAAGCGGAGCGGCGCCAGCCGCCTGGCAAACAAAAGTGCGACCCACGTTATCACACGGCGAGCATTAGGGAACATGGATGTTCAAAGTCGGTGAGATGAAAACACCAAACCTGGCCACCGCCGCGTTTGTTTTTGCGTTTTCGATTTGGAATTCGCCGATGGCGCTTGCGGCAACGGACTCGCAGGTGGAGCGATTGCCGTCGTCCGAAGCAGGGGGGGCAAGTAGCCTCTTGCCGCCACCGGTCCAATCGCCGGGGGGCGTGAGCGACGAGGCGGAAGGCGATGCGGATGATCTGCTCATCCCGGCGCCACCGCTACCGAGCGCAAACCGTCGACCGCCGGGAACGTCGTTGAAGGATAGCGGGCTCTTTCCGCCTCCTCCTGTCGTATCGCCGCACGGCAAGTCGCCACCGGCAAAGTCCGACGGCGGCGAAAAGGAAGCGAAACTTGACGGTCCCGATCCGCACCTGGAAGTATTCAGCAAATCGATGTATCCGTCGGCGAAGGAGTGCCGGACATGCCACGAAAAGATCTACGATGAATGGGCGGTGTCGAATCATGCGTATGCGGCCATCTCGCCGATGTTTCATCGATTTGAGCAGACGATCAATGATCTGGCGCAAGGGACGATTGGTTATTTCTGTATGCGGTGCCATTCGCCTGTCGGAACTTCCATCGGCCATCCAAGAAACGAGCCGATCATCAATTCGATACCTGCTGCCTATGAAGGCGTCACCTGTGTCGTCTGTCACCGAGTGAAGGAGGCCTACGGTAAGGTCAATGGTGAGCGGCGGATGGAGCCGGGCAGTTTGTTTGATCCTGTCTTTGGCGCGGGCTATGGTGAAGGGCTGGCCGAAGTTCTCGCCAAGAAGGACCATTACAAGGTAAAGACATCACCGGAAGACAAAAAACCCGGTCAGAATATCCATACGCGGGTGATCCACTTCGAACAAATCAGCACAAGCCACTTTTGTGTCTCTTGCCATCAGGTGGCGGTACTTCCGGGCATCAAGTTGGAGGTAGTGTGGGAGCAGTACCGTGCTTCGCCGGCCTGCAAAGCGGGGATTCGCTGCCAGGACTGCCACATGGGCAAGGTCCCCGGGCAACCGCTCGGGTTTGAGACCGCGCCCGTGGCGATTGTCAACGACAAGCCTGTCAGCCCCGATCGCCGCCACTCGAATCACTTGTTCTACGGGCCAGGGTACTCGATTGCACATCCAGGCGTTTTTCCATTCAACCCCAAGGCCGAGAAATGGTCGAAGCAGCAGTGGCTTCAGTTTGACTGGCGAGCTGGTTGGGGAACCGACGAATTCGAGGAACCGTTGGAAGGCAAGAAAACTGCAGCGACATTCCCCAAAGTTTGGGCCGAAGCCGACGATCGCTACGACGCTCGTGAAATCATCGCTGCCAACCTGAAGACTTTGGCAATGAAGAAGGAAACTCGCCGTGAACTCATGGAACGTGGTTCGCACATCGAAGGCCCCTTCTTCACCTCCCAACCGGTCTCCGGCCGGGCTCTGGAGTTTCACTACGCCGTTACCAATTTGAACTCGGGTCACAACATGCCCAGCGGGTCACTCGGCGCCCAGCCACAAGTGTGGCTGAATGTCGTGCTCACCGGGCCACGTGGCAATCATTTGTGGGAATCAGGCTATGTCGATCGCAACGGCGATATGGCCGATCTCCATTCCCTGGAAGTCGCCGCGCGCCGGATCCCCGCAGACCAACAGCTGTTCAACCTGCAGACGAAGTTCCTGATCACGCATGTCAAGGGTACTGACCGAGAAATGTATCTGCCCATCAATGTGGACATCGACCAGTTGCCGTTTATCCGCCCTAGCGCCTTCCCGATATCAACGCTCAATCATCCGCCATTCATTCGGATGGAAGCCCATTCGCTGCCACCGCTGGGGACCCGCAACGCCAAGTACCGTGTCCCCGCCGATCGAGTCTGCGAACCAGGTCCCTATCGATTGT
>JAGQPD010000015.1 GCA_020426865.1 Planctomycetales bacterium | reverse complement strand
TCGTCTGCGCTTGCGTGATGTTGATAATTGGTGCCCTAATTACGTCACCAGTGGCGTTGATCGAAATCGGCACACCATCGTTGATCGCACCGAGACTGGACTTTTGCGCTGAGACTGTCATGACGACTAGGCCGTCTGGACTGACGCGGGGCGTTACGGTCAAAAGAATCCCCACGTCGCGGTAAGTTGTAGTATTGATCGTTCCCGTGGCTGTAATCTGCGACGACTGTATCGACGGGACGCTTTGGCCAATTTGGATCGTGGCCGCCACGTTGTCCAACGTCATCACCTGCGGGCGTGTCAGCACTTCCATACGCTGGTCCTGCTCCAACGCTCTGATTAAAGCACTCACCGCGTCACTGCTGGCCGATAGAACTAGGCCACCGTATCCCAACGTCGAGTTGCTGCGACCTATGGCAAAACTGCTCAGCGCCTGCCCTGCGATTGTATTCCGCGTGGCAATGGACGCCGTTGTCGATGCATTACCCAACGATTGATTGTTGAAATTGAAGCCCGGCGACAATTGCGATGGGGCGGTCGCCGACGCCGTCGTGATCGCACTACGATCGAACAGCAGCGAGTCTTGTATTCCCAGCTCGACCCCGAGCTCGTGTACCTTATTCAGATTCACTTCCGCGATTAACACCTGGATCAACACCATTGGCGGGCGACGGTCCAGGTCCTGGATCAGCCGATAGACTTTCTCGTAGTACTTGGGAGTAACACTGATAATCAAGCTGTTGCTGCCAATCTCCGAAACAACCACTATCTCACGCTCGACTCGCTGCTGCTGGCTTAGCTGGTCAGGCGCCAAGTCCTGAATGGAACTTTCGTTCGTCAGAAAATTCTGCACTGCTGTTGCAACATCGGGCGCGTATGCGTTACGCAGGCGATAGACAAAACTGCGTCTCTGACGCACGTCGTCCTCATCCAATCGCAATAAGATCGCCTCAACCACCTGCATGTCGGCCTGTGATCCCGACGCAATGATGCTGTTGGTTCGTACGTCCACCGTGAATCGCAACGGTATCAACGTGTTCTCGCTCGGTGATTGTAGCGGCAGATTCCCCCCTTGCTGCTGAAATAACTCCGTCAGCATGTCCGCCAATTGCTGTGCGTCACCGTACAGAATGGTGAATACCTTCAACTGCGAGTCGGCCGCGGGTGCTTTGTCCAATTCGCGAATCAACGCCTCCATCAGTGACATGCTGTCCTTGGGGCCGGTCACGATGATGGCATTCGCGTTCGCATCGGCGACAACGCGTACGTCCTGCAAAATGCCCGACTGCAGTAACCGCTTTCCTTCGTTGTCGACCAACGCCAAAGCCAACATCGCGCTGCGGTACGGGGCAATCTGGTTCTGAGCGTTCGCGCCGGTTCCTCCCGCGCCGCCAGCACCACCAAAACCGCCCGCTCCGCCGACGCCTCCAGCGCCGCCAACACCTCCCACACCGCCGGTACCACCAGCCGCGCCTTGTGCCGTGCCCCGAATCGCCTGCTCCAACACAATCACAAGCTCTTCCGCCAGGCTGTTCGTCAATCGAACGACGCGAACTTCGTTCACCGTATCGCTCGTCGCCACGTCCATCTGTTTCACTAACGCTTGGATTTCGGCCAGGTCGCGCGGCGCTGCTTGTACCAACAACGAATTGCTGCGGACTTCCGCCACCACGTTCACTCGAACCATTAGGCCCGGACGCGCTTGCGTAAACCCGTTTCCGCCCTGTGTCAGGTCGGAATTGTAGAACTGATCGAGCGTCTGTTTGGCCGTCGTCGCCGGGACATATCGCAATGGAATGATCATGAATTGGCTGTCGACAGGCAATTCAACATCCAATTGGGCAATCAACTTCTTGACGACGTCAACGTTTTCTTTGCGACCGATCAGCATTAGCGCGTTCGGCTTGATCAACGGCGTGATGGTCACCGGCCCCTGTCGCGTGGATAGCGACTGCGTGTATAGATTCGTCACCAGTTCCCCCAACGCCTGGCTTCCGGCATACTGCAGGGGAACGATCTCTGGTTCGGGAATCGTCCCTTGGTTCAGGGCCTCGATCTCTTCAATCAACTTGGAAACTCGCTCGACATCCCTGGGGTCGCCGCGAATGATGATGATGTCCAATCCCTCAAGGAATTCAATATAGACGGGGCCCATCAGCGGAGTATCGCCAGCTCCGTCGGTTGCCCCATCCTCCGCTTGACCCTCGGGAGGTGCCTCCGGCTGTCCGTCGGCTCCTACTTGTCCTTGAAGCACCCGATTGAGGATCTGGCCCCCCAATGCGGCCGTGGCGCTAGATCCACCCAGCCGAATTGCTGACGCACTGCTGGCACCGAGATTACCCGTCGTCCCGCGAATCATGATGTCCAACGCGCGCCGGACTAACTCGCGCTCGGCACGTCGCAAGGGAACAATATTCGTCTTGCTGTTGGGGTCGGCGTCCCGGCTATCCAATGCTTCGACCAACTGCACCCAGGCATTGGCCTGTCGCAACGGACCTTCTACCGTTACCTGCTGTTCGGCCGGACCAAGTCGCAGATTTACATTCTCGCCATTGCCGACAGGTACGGCGATTGTCGCAGTACGTCCATCGGGCGACGTCGCCTTCGGTAACGCGCGCCCCCACAATCGCTGCAACCCCTGCTCCATCTCCCGGTTCGTGATCTCTCGCAGCTTGACAAACCGCTGCACAACCGGTCCACTGCCAACTGGCGGACTGCCAACTGGTTCCGTCAGTTGACCGTCTGAATCACGAGCGATAGCCGGCGGCGGAAGAGTCTGCGCGGCGCGACCAGGGCTCGATACCGCCTGGCCTCCGGTCCCGCCGGACGCCATCCGTTGTGCGATCTGTTCGTGTACGGCCTCGGGGGCGACAACGAGAATCTGCCCTGAACGCGGATCCTGTGTCACACGAACGGCGGCGTTGTCAGCAAACTGACGCGAGAGCTCCGCAAAGCGACTGGCTAACTCCTCCGGACGGACGCGATAGCCTCGCAAGACGGCTCGGTCGCCGGCCCCCCCAGTTTCACCGTTGTCAGCCGGCGAGTCGAGGAATGCCAGCGACTGTCCGACAAATTCCTGGATCGAGGACGGCCCGTTGACCAACAGTCGGTTCGCCTGACGGTCCGTCAGGATTTCGACACCCGCTGCCCTGTCACCGAGCAACTCACGCAGTCGCGGTTCAATATCGTCGACCTTCGCGTTGTGAAGCTGATAACTGCTAAACCGCGACGGACCATTGGATTGGCCCCGCGAAACGGTCGCCGATAGAGCGACCGACAGCAGTCCCGTCGCCACAACAAGAAGTAGGCCTCGATTTCGCTGTGATATCATATTGGGTCACCGTTGTTTCTTTGCGTGCGTGATGCACACGATTGCCAAATCAAAACGCGGACCGATAGCACCTCCACGCCAAATCGGGACTGCACCAGTGGCATAATCGGACTTGCCGGCACAATTCCTATAGGCAAATCGGTTAGAAATCCTTCGCCAGACGTTGCCAACGGCCCCATGACACCGGGAATAGCGTTGGAAAACAGGAAAGGAACCTGCGTGACTTCAGTGTTAGGAAAGCTAGCAAAGGCGTGCGAGGCCTGATACCTCGAGGTTCGAGGCATATCGCACGAACGATGGCAATGCCATGATGTTCAGCTTTGTCCGCGCAGGCGGCGCTGCCGGTACTTCTCGTGTGTTTCCAAGTCGAAAGCACCGTGTTCGGCGACATCGGCCGTGCCACGGTATTGTGCGTGACAGCGGTAGCATTCCACCAATTCACCCATGAAAAGATAGAGTGCGACGTCGATCAATACGGAAGAGAACAGGATTGCAAACGTTGTTACGACAGCGTGGTAGTACCATGCCACACAGCTAAGCACAATGCCTAGGACGACGATGGAGACCCCCAACTGTTGCGGAAAATCCTTGCGCACGAATAACTCGCGACTGGGACAGACCATGCACGCTTTTATTCGTTGGCCGTCGACGGCGCCGCGAGGGACTTCAATGGACCGCTGGCAATGGCCGCAAACAACGTGTTGTGTGTCGGCGTCGAAGTCGGTGGATGACGTATTCTGGCATTCGGAACAAGCAAAGGTAAGGTGCATGGGTCGTCACAGTGGAAAGGGAGTCTGCACGGACAGCAGCTGCGAGGTCAGCTCGCCGAGGAAGGAACAAATGACGCCGACGTAGAGGATACCCGTGGCGCTTTGAGTATTGGGGATTTTCAATGTCTGCCATGTCATGGCGGCCAGCACGAGCGTGCCGACGATCCCAGAGAGCCAACGCAAAGCGACGAAGGACCAAAGGCCGATAGCAGCATGATGGTCGCCATTCCATTGCACGGAAAGTCCCCAGCCGCATAGGGCAGCTCGCAACGCGACGGTGATCATGATCAGCACAACCAGCCGCTTCAAGGGGAGCAATTGCATGGTGGGGGTGTTCAGGTACCAGTGTCCGAGAAACATCGCAGTGATAGTCGTACCCAGCAAGAGGGCACCGGTGAGGATATCGAGCAAACCAACGAGCAGCGACGCATCGGCGGCATCCTTCCAGCGCATTAAGATGATTGTCGCCCCTCCCCATGCCAAGCCGCCGACCACATAAAGCAATACGGTTCCCGCGGATCTTTTTTCATAGAGCCACAATACCGCACCTACATAACTTAGGAACGCGGCCGACGCGGCTAGGATGGAGGCTCGATGCGTAGTGTCGAGCGAGGCGGATTGGCTGAAGAGCGTCAGGCTGGCAAGCGTACAAAACCCCATCAGCACCCAGAGGTGAACTCGGTAGAAGCCACTCGTAACGAGTCGCGATGGTGTCACAGCCATTGCCATAGCGATGCCCAACGTCAATCTCAACAGGAATTGAACGAGCACGTACCATAACATGGCTGATCCACCTTATTGTTGCCTGCCACCGTAGATCAGCTGCATGATTTCCGTGCGGGATGAAAGATTCGAACGAAACATTCCCTTAAGGGCGGAGGTAACGCAGAGGCTTCCCGGTTTCTTGACTCCACGAATCGTCATGCAGGTGTGCGTCGCTTCGACAACTACGGCGGCTCCTTTGGCATTCAATTCAGACATCAACAAATCGGCGATGGCTTCCGTCATTCGCTCTTGCACTTGTGGCCGCCTGGCAATCTCTTCGACAACTCGAGCAAGCTTACTCAACCCGACAACCTTTCCGTTGGGCATATACCCGATGTGCGCCTTGCCCATGAACGGCAGCATGTGATGCTCGCACAGACTGCAAAAGCTGATATCGCGAACCAACACGACTTCGTCGTATTTTTCCGTGAATACTTTTTGCAGATGCTTGCGTGGATCAGCGTGCAAACCGCTGAAAAGTTCTCGGTACATTCGCGCGACGCGACCGGGCGTTTCCAGCAAGCCCTCGCGATCTGGATCCTCGCCGACCGCCAATAGGATTTCCCGAACGGCCCGTTCGATACGCGGCTCGTCGACGCGGTTCCGTGTTGGCGGAGACGTATTGTCGCAATCTTTCGACGAAGAAGCTGGGCCGGTCATGGCTGTGGATCCTCAAATATCGTGAATCCTGCAATTTAGAAACCAATGCCGTTTGGGTCAACCGCTATCGGTGTCGCCTGCCGGATCTCCGGATCGTCGGATCTCGAAATCCGGCGGGTCTCGCGTGGCGAGAGGTATTATCAGTTGATGCTAAATCGCGGCGGGAAGTCGTTGCTTTCCGCAGTTTCGCCGTCGCCGGTCTGACGCCGCAGGTAATTCAACAGCAATTCGGCACGCCGGCATGCGTCCAATTCGCACAGCAAGGTTTGCTTGGTCCAGACACTGGCGTCCAACGAGTAACCGACCAGATCGGTGAGCATGCCGAGTGAAATATGGTTGCCGAGTAGATTTTCGAGCTGCTGGAAGGAGGCCTTCGACGCCGGTAAGTGCTGTTGGAATCGTTCCATCAAGTCTCGTTGCAAACGCTCGCATCGTTGGCTGATTTCCTCGTCGTCGGACAATGACTGGTCGTCCATCAGTCGAAGCCGAACCTGGCGATAGGACCTGGACGGTGCCAATTCTTCGACAATCCGGGCTCGGGAAAGCCCCACCATCAGCACATTGTACGTGCCGTCTTCGCGTCGATGGTGCGAAATCAGGCGGCCCAGGCATACAGTGGATTCCACGGGCGGACGCCCTTCGTAGTCTTGCTGCCAACCGCGAGACAACAGACCGAGGCAGAGAAGTCGATCTCCCTTGAGCACTTCTTCGATCATTTCCCGGTAGCGGGATTCAAACACGTGGAGAGCCTGGACGACGTGTGGAAACAGCACCAGATTAGGCAACGGAAACAGCGGCGCGATCCCGGAAAACTGCTCAGCGGAAAACTTCAAATCATCGAGACCCGACATGTTGGTAGCTCTTTGATAGTGGCCATGTGGGAATTGCCGAGCTTTGATCAAGCGCCGGTGTCCGGTGGTAGCAAATGGATTTCGGGGATCTTTTCGACAACAATTTCGATCTGTGGAAACTCCTCCTGCGATTCGACGATATCACGACAGCATTCTGTCATTTCCTGCAGGAATTTCGTGACGTCCAAGCCTTCGTGCCGCGGTTCGTGTTCCCGAAGATATCGCGAACTGCTCTCATAGAGTTTTCGAGCTCCGCGGACGTTCCCGTTTCCGAAATGATGCAAGCAGACGGCAGCCTGAATAAGCCCCTGGTAGAACGTCCGCGACGCCCCTTGGCACTCCTGCCAAAGCTCTTCCCAGACTTCATGCGCTTCAAAAAAGTCGCACGTGTTGAAATACTCGATCCCTTGCAGGTAACGATGGTCGTAAGCGGGTGGAGTTAAATCGTTGTGCGACATGGGCAGCATGGGCCGGTTGGCGTCGGATGGGTAACGTCACGGCACTCGACGTCACCCTCAGGATTCAGATACATTCTACATTCTCTTCATCTTGCGTCCACCGAGGGATTTGACGGGCTGTCTGGATTTTACGTTATTCCGAGATCCGCGAAAGGAATGCCGCCTTGGTGACCGTCGGTCGTAGCAGTTCGGCTAGGCGAAATTTAGTCACGTTCGCCGCAAGCTGCTACTTGACGAAGCGGGGGCGCACGGTCGACAATGAGAGCCGACGGCGAACTCCAAGGATCGCTTCGTTGACTCCCCACCCCATAACGCCTGATTGGAGCATGATGGCCAAGACCGGCGATCAGCGAAGGTTTGCAGCACAAATTGTCCGTCGCCTGCAGCGGGACTATCCCGACGCCGAGTGCGCGCTCCGCTACGATTCGCCCCTGCAACTGCTTGTCGCTACAATTCTATCGGCACAATGTACTGACGAACGCGTGAACATGGTGACCGAAGGACTTTTTGACAAATACCCCACGGCAGACGCGCTGGCGAACTTGCCGCTGAAGACCTTGGAGCAGGAAATCCAAAGCACAGGATTCTTTCGCAACAAAGCCAAGAATATCCAGGCGTGTTGCCAGCAGCTCGTTAGATACTACGGTGGTGAGGTTCCGCAACAAATGGAGAAGCTTGTCGAGTTGCCGGGAGTCGGACGCAAGACCGCCAATGTCGTGTTGGGAACGGCCTTTGGCGTTGCATCGGGAGTCGTGGTTGATACGCACGTGGGGCGGATCAGCCAACGCCTTGGCCTTACCGACAAGCAAGACGCCGTGAAAGCGGAACAGGACCTGATGACAATACTGCCGCGAAAAGAATGGATCGACTTTTCGCACCGGATGATTCACCACGGAAGGAAAATATGCAAGGCCCGCAAGCCACTGTGTGAACAGTGCGGGATGTCTGACATATGCCCCCGAATTGGTGTGAGCTGAAGTACCATGATACTTACCGGAGAGGAAATTCGCTCCCAGTTGGGAAAGAACATTGTGATCGAACCGTTTCGTGACGATCATGTGAATCCCAACAGCTATAACCTGACACTGCATGACGAGATCCTGACATACGAAGAAGTCGTGCTGGACATGCGCAAGTCCAATCGAACGCGGCGCATTAGCATTCCACCAGAGGGGCTTGTCCTAAAGCCCGATCAACTGTATTTGGGACGCACCGTCGAGCGCACCGAAACTCACAATCTAGTGCCGATGATTGAAGGTCGTTCGTCGGTAGGACGACTCGGGTTATTCGTGCACGTCACTGCGGGTTTCGGTGACGTCGGGTTTAGCGGCTATTGGACGTTGGAGATGTTTGCCGTCCAACCGATTCGGATCTACCCGGGCGTGCCGATCTGCCAGATTTTCTACCACCAGATCGCGGGCGACTACGTTCCCTACGCCGGCGTAAAGTACCAGAACAACCAGGGCATTCAGGCGTCGATGTTATACAAGGACTTCCGGGGCTAAGCACAGGACGTTCTCAAAGTCCCCGATCTCTGTGTTGTGCTTCGGCACTCGGTTCGGTCAACGTAGCTCCGCTACGCCTCCCTCGCCTCGGCCGAGCACGCCTTGATCTCGGGGATTTGAAGAACGTCCTGTACCTCGAAGCCCATCGTAGTTGTGGCGTGGTTCGTCGTTCGTCGTTCGTGGTTCGGTAGGAGATCGGCTTTCGTTCGGACCGCGCCCTTTCTCCCCCCCCGCCAATCGAACCACCAACCCCCCACAACAAACCACCCCCCCCCCCCCCACAACTCCCCCCCACCCCACCCCCCCCCCCCCCCACACCCCCCCCCCCCCCCGACCCCCCACCCCCCC
>JAGQPD010000359.1 GCA_020426865.1 Planctomycetales bacterium | reverse complement strand
GTTGCTTCAGGCCCAAGGCGATCCGGCGACGTTCTTCGTCCACCGACAACACCTTGCACTCGACCTCTTGCCCCTTCTCCAACATTTCGCTGGGATGGCTGATTTTGCGCGTCCACGACATATCCGAGACGTGCAGCAGTCCGTCAATGCCTTCCTCCAATTCGACAAAGGCGCCATAGTTGGTCAAATTGCGAACGCGCCCCTTGACGATGCTGTCGATCGGATATTTCGTGACCACACTGGTCCAGGGATTTTCCTGAGTCTGTTTGATACCCAGCGAGATCTCTTGTTTCTTCTTGTCGATCCCCAGGACCATGACTTCGATTTCGTCGCTAATCTGCACCAATTCGTTGGGATGGCTAACGCGTTTGGTCCACGACATTTCGCTGATGTGCACCAAACCTTCGATCCCTTCTTCCAGCTTCACGAACGCACCGTAGCTCATCACATTGACGACCGTGCCGCGCACCTTGGAACCGACCGGATATTTCTCTTCGACTTTTTCCCACGGGCTGGGGGACTTTTGCTTGAGCCCCAACGCGATCTTGCCCTTTTCGTGGTCGATGTTGAGGATCATCACTTCGATTTCTTGATCAATCGCCACCATCTCCGACGGGTGCCCGATGCGTCCCCAACTCATATCGATAATGTGCAACAAGCCATCGATGCCACCCAAATCGACGAACGCGCCGAATTCGGCAATGTTCTTGACTGTCCCCTTGCGGAGCTGTCCGATTTGCAGTTCGTTCAGCAGTTGGTCGCGATCCTCTTGTCGTTGCTTTTCGATCAGCGATCGGCGGCTGACGACAATATTGCGTCGAGCCTCATCGATTTTCAAGACTTCACACTGCACGGAACGGCCGATGTAATCGCCGATATCCGCCGGACGGCGAATGTCGACCTGGCTGGCAGGCAAGAAGACATTCACGCCAATGTCAACCAGCAGGCCGCCTTTGATTTTGCGAGTCACCGTGCCGGTGACCACTTGGCCCTCGCGGACCGTCTTCATCATCTCCTTCCAGGCGATGATCTTCTCGGCCTTCCGCTTGCTCAGGCTGATCATCCCATAGGGATCGTCGGCGCGCTGAGCCCCATCTTCCAGCTCTTCCACCAATACCTTGATTAAGTCACCGACTTTCGGCGGCTCTTCGTCCTCTTCCCACTCGTCGCGCAGCACAACGCCTTCGCTCTTGAAGCCCACGTCGATCAAGACATGTTCGTCACTCACGCGAATCACGCGACCATCGACGATCTTATTCAGGTCGATCTCGCCCTCGGACTCTATCGTGGCCAGCCCTGTCTCGACGGCGCCCGACATCAACGCCTCGATCTCTGCCGCCAAACTGTCATCACTCTCTAAACTACGGATTAAATTTCGATCGACCATGTGTTCTAGTAAACCAACTCGCAGTGCAACCCGCCGACATCGGTGGCTCTCGCTCGCCACCTCGCCCGCTCGCCGCACGAACAAAAAAGAAGCCCTCGGCCCACTCACCAACCGTTGACACAACAGTCCGAACAAAATGAGCGGAAACCAAACCGCCAGTTGTAGCAAATTTGCCCACGTTTCACAACTGCACCGAACGAATGCGGCTCGCCGAAACTTCCTGAAATAACGTCTCCATCCGACCCGCTAGCTCCGCCACTAACCGCGCGTCATCCCACGATTCGAACTCGCTCGGCCAAATCGGCTCCCCTACCGCTAAATGGATCGATGTTAAACTGGGCAAAATCTGCTTTCGCGGCCATGCCTCGTACGCGCCCGCCAACCCCACCGGAACGATCGGCACCCTCCCACGCCGTGCAACCGCACAAAAACCAGCGTGCAACGGTCGCATCTGGCCATCGTCGGTCCGCGTCCCCTCCGGAAAAATTAACACCATCTCGCCCCGCTTCAGTCGCCGTAGCGTCTCCTTTAACCCGCCAATCCCCATCCCATCGCGATTGATCGGGATCGCGTCGTAGAAGCGTATCAGCGCTCCAAAACCTGGAATCTTGAAAAGGTTCTCGCGTGCCAGGTAGTTTAACCGCCGCGGGCACGCCAAACCCACCAATACTGGGTCGGCTACGCTCTGATGATTGGAACAGACCAACGCCCCACCCTCCCGCGGCCAATTCTCGCGACCGAAACATCGCATAGAAAATAATGCCGTGCCGACCAGCCGAGCCGTCGCGCGGCTTGCGTTGTACGACCATCGTTGTGCCCACGTCCGTTCAATCCGCTCGGTCCGCTCGGTGGATGATGACCGTTTGTCGGTTTTCTGCGGCTGGCCAGTCATGTCTCTCGTTTGGGCCCCCAATGCGGATAACGGGCAACAGTGTCAGCTTAGGTCGCTGCGTAACGCGTTGGATCGGGCACGTTGGCTTCGGCAAAACCACGGCGCCGCAAGTGGCACGAATCACACCTCCCGCACGCCGCTCCATCGACCGTTGGATCATAGCAGCTGGTCGTCAATCCGTAATCAACCCCCAACTGCGTCCCCCATCGAATGATCTGGGCCTTTGTCTGTTCGATCAGCGGCGCATGCAGCCGAACCGCCCGGCCCTCGACGGCCGACCGCGTTGCCAGATTCGCCATCCGCTCGTAGGCCTGAATATAATCCGGGCGGCAATCGGGATACCCACTGTAATCCAACGCGTTGACCCCTAAAAAAATGTCCGCCGCCCCCAGCACCTCGGCCCACGCCAAGGCAAACGAAAGGAAGATTGTGTTCCGCGCCGGGACGTACGTCACGGGTATCTCGCCACCAATCTCGTCGGCCGACGCGTGCTATGGAACGTCGATATCGTCGGTTAACGCCGATCCGCCGAACACCCGCAAGTCGATCGGCACTTCAATGTGCCGCTCCACTCCCAACTGCTCGGCCACTTTTCTGGCTGCCTGCAGCTCGATCGCGTGACGCTGACCATAGCAAAACGACATCGCATAGGGACAAAACCCCTCTGCGCGACATACCGCCAAGACCGTGGCCGAATCGAGGCCGCCACTGAGAAGTACCACCGCCCGTCGCGATTCCGAGCTGTTCATCGTTTCTGCCACGGCTCACCGTCATTCTTATCCATCTGTTCCATTTCCACACGTCGACGACTCGCACTTCCTTCGACGACCCATCATCCCTTCACAAAACTCTTATCGTACGGCGGAGCAGCCAAGCGTCTCGTCCACCATCCGGCGGGCGTATGTGGGATCGTCTGACGAAGATCGAGCTTTCGTTGGGGTGGGGAGGTGAGGAATTGTCTGTCGGTTGCATCCGCAGCAATATATGAATGCCCCGAACACTATCACACGTATGATGACGGTATTGCGGTGCGCGAAATAACGTGACATGGGGGAATACTTGTTGGTTCGAGGTATTACATACTTGTTGGTTCGAGGTATTGTGGATGGAACTCCAACCAGCGCAGTTCATCGAAGAGCTATCCATCCTCTGTTCGCCGACACACCTGAGTGGTTACGATAGTGGTCGGCGTTGAGCTGCCCGCGGAAACACCAGGTCGATCACCCCTATGGCTCGCAACGAACAACTTATCCGACAGCATAAGTTACTCCAGCTACTGGAAGCAACTCGATTTGGTCGTACGCTTGGCGAGTTGCGTGATGACCTCGTATCCGACCTGGGACTGGGCTCCCTGCACGAACGTAGCGTCCGTCGCGATTTGGAAGCGCTTCAAGCCGCCGGGTTTCCCGTAGTGACCGTCGACACGCAACGCGGCAAGGTCTGGAAACTCGGTCCAGCCTTTCGCGGCACGCACAAGATAACCGCGTCCGTCACCGAACTGATAGCACTGTCGGTCGGTCGCGACCTGATGATGCCACTGGCAGGTACTCCGTTTTGGATCGGGATCGAGACATTCTGGAATAAGATCCAGCAATCGCTACCCGATGGCGTGTGGGAGCACTACCAGAAATACCGTGATGTACTGCACGTCTTGGGAACACCTGCCAAATCGTATCGGCGACACCAAGGGATTCTCAAGACGCTGCACCGGGCCATCGTCGAGCATCGTGTGGTTTCAGCAGAGTATCAATCGTTGGGAACCGCGAAGC
>JAGQPD010000358.1 GCA_020426865.1 Planctomycetales bacterium | reverse complement strand
GCCACTCCCGCAGCGTGGACGCGACTCGGCGAGGGCAAGGTACCTAAGACCGAGTGTTGCGAGGACCTGGCAATCAATTCCAGACCGTCACAGAAATCAAAAAACACCGGCAAAGCAATCGCTCGGCCGGTGTCAAATGATATTCTTTCTGACATCCGAGTTGACTTGCATCAACAGGTTGTCACTTAGGCGGTCGCGCGGCGGCGAACGGCCGGAACCAGCAGCATCAAGGCAGCCAGCAAGAGGCCCGAAGCTGGTTCAGGTACACTTTGCAGGGAAGCCGCAGCAGCCGAGTTGCCAAAGTTATCTTTCCAGACGGTATAATCGGCGGCATCAATGACGCCGTTGTCATTGCCGTCGGCAGCTAAGCTGGTGGTCGATCCGAAGTTATCCTTCCAGACCGTATAGTCCGCGGCATCGACCGTACCGTTTCCGTTGTAGTCACCAGGGACGCCACCTGTGGTTGGCAGCGCACCGTAGCTGACAGCGCCTTTGAAGCCGACGTTTTCGCCGTCGCGCAAGAACTGCAGTTGCAGATCGCGGGCACCGTTGGGTGTGAAGATCTTGCCCATGTCCAGAATCTGCTTCGAGGACAAGGTCACAGCACCGGCGCTGGTAAGTTCACCCAACTGGTTGCTGTTGCTGAGTGTCTCGTACCAAATGCCACCGTTTGCGCCTTGATCCTGAAGGCTGTTCCAGGTACCGGGAGTAATCGACCCTGCTGCAGATGTGACCACGAAACCTTCGATGGTCACCGCGTGCGTCGACTGATTCTGCAGGACGGCTTGTCCGGTTACCGGGTCCACCACAACCACGACGTTGTTCCAGGTCTTGGTGCCCGTGTAATGAACCTTACCGTTGATCGTTTCGCCAGCGATATTGACGTAGGAAAACGTCAAATCATCGGTCTCCGTGCCGAATGGTGCGACGGCGGGAGCAAAGAGTTTACCCATGGCACGGCTGGTACCGGGTGCAATCGACTCTTGGCCAACGGGATGCAATTCGGCAATGGCATTACTGGTTTGGACACCAATCTCCTGCCAGCTGTTACCGTCGACTCCTTGTTCATCAAAGCTATTGAGCCCACCGGGGGTGATCGAACCCGCTGCCGAACGAATGGCATAACCGTCGATGGCAATTGCACTGCTGCCTGGATTGGAAATAGTGACGTTGCCGGTATCATGATCAATGGTCAGCAGGAGGCGCTCGACCAATCCCAATTTCGCCTGTTGACCAGCGCCTCCAGCAACTTTGCTAACGACAAACTCTTGCCAGGGCTGGACAGAACTGGCGCCGGTAACATTGATGTTAACGAACCGACCTGTAATCGTGGGCGCGTCAACGAGGGTCCAGCTATTGCTGGGGGTGGGTGATACGCCGCTGAAGTTAACTCGCAACGTGCCGTTGAGCCCCGCCGAACCGCCCGCGGAAATCGGGGCGAACGACGCAGAGTTAATATTCGCCACGACGGTGCCGCCGCTACCAACGGCTGCATTGCCCGTGATGCTGACATTCGCACTGGGTCCGGTCAGGTTTAGGCTGCCGTTAACATTGAGTGTGGACGCGTTGAGTGTACCGCCCGAGGCGATGCTCAAATTTCCGTTAGCGTTGATGTTCATGGCACCCGAAAGGGCACCCGACGCACCACCCGACGGATCGACGGTGAGGGTTCCGGACGAAGCGATGTTGATCGCACCGCCGCCGTTGATCGTAACGGCCCCCGGAGAAAACCCGGGTGCATTGGAGACTGTTGCGGTTTTACCGCTGCCGATCGCTGCCGATTCGTCGTTGAATGTATCAGGCACGAATCCGCTGTCCCAATTCCCATTAACGTCCCAGTCACCTGTGGCGGGGACGAAATTCGCTGTTAATTGTGAATAACTTACTTGCGTCACCAGCACGGTCATCGCAAGTGCGATCCCCCCTAGTGACAAAATCTTATATTTCATGGCCATTCCCCTTGAAGATTATTACTTTCATCTCGAATGCATTACATATTGTGGTATCGAATCATCTTCGAAAGCCTCGGCCACATTCAACTGTGTCACTTTCGCCGGAAGGCTCTCTGGATCATCGGGGGGTAGTGTACGGTCCTCAATGAGCTGATTTCAAGCTCGGACATACGTCGGTGCGTTCGCTGACGCAACGACACACAGCGTCGCGTCCATGTCATAGCGCAACGCTGGTCGACAATCCC
The DNA here is from genome assembly GCA_020426865.1 of Planctomycetales bacterium. Taxonomy (GTDB): domain Bacteria; phylum Planctomycetota; class Planctomycetia; order Pirellulales; family Pirellulaceae; genus JAGQPD01. The sequence goes on along the minus strand of JAGQPD010000358.1, from coordinate 4,649 downwards.
TTGTCGGTCGCGGATTTGATGAGTCGGTATGACCGTCCCAGCGTCCGCAACCGTCAACCTAATTCGAGCGTCGAGCTCGTCCCAGCAGGATCGTGCCCAGAACCGTCAACATGGCCCACGTAGCAGGCTCGGGTACACTAGCTGTGGCCGCAACAGCGCCCGTCGAATTATCTTTCCAGATCCGATAGTCGATGAAATTCACCGCGCCGTCACCGTTGATGTCGCCCGCGCCCGTACCGCCGGTTACCGACTGGAAGAAGTTGCCACGGATTACGTCGAAGTCAAGAAGATTGACAGATCCGTCGCCGTTGACGTCGCCCAACTTCGTGGCACCGCCGGGGGTACCAAAAAGCTCGATTTCGCTAAGTTGAAAGAAGGCACCTGTGGTCGATCCGGTCGCCTCGGTAACCAGCCGAAACTGACTATAGGCACTCGGTACCCCGTAGTCGATCCCCCCAGTGAACTTAATGACCTGGTCGTTTTGATCCCAAATGGGGGCATTCGGGTCGTTTTGGGCAAAAATGGTCACCCAGGTGCTGCCATCATTCGACCCCTCCATGCTCCAAACACGGGGACGGCGCTCTGGCGAGTCATTCCCAGAAGTGACAGTAAAGTGGCTCAAGACGTACGGCTGTTCCAACTTGGCACCAACGATTTGCGGAAAGGCCGAACCACAGCACCACTTGGCCTGTCCGCCACCGTCCACCAAGTTGTCAAATACGTTAAAGGCCGCTTCGTGATCGGTGAAGGAAGCCTTATCACTGGCAAAGAACTCTGCGTCGAAACCACCAAAATCAGTGGGAGGCGTGTAGAAGGTCTCGTCGTGGACATTGTCACGGTCCGTTAGGTCGTTCCCTAACAAAAACGCTTCGCCAATCCCCAACACTTCAAATGCCTGGACACGATTAACCGACCCGGCGAACGTCGCGGCGAATACGGCGACCCCGCACACAGCACAACTGATAGCTCGGAACATAGTACTCATCAGCACACCCCCTATCGTAGATCCTAAGGTGAGAAAATCATTGCATCGGCTGCACTCTCGATACACCAACAAACAAACTCCGATTATGCTCGGAACACGCTCGAATGGTCAATCCCTTGCGTTAATTATTATTTCACAAAGTTCCTGCTTACACTTGCAATTCGCGCCGTCAACGTCGGTCGACACCCGCTTGATACGATCCAGAACGCCAAGAATCGAAAACGAATTGCGTTTGTGCCAGATGCTATGTGGTTCGAGGCATATCGTCATTCTTGACAGGTAAGTCCGATACTCACAGGCAAGTCCGATACTTCACTAGCGCACGAAAAACACCGGCAAAGCCGCGGCTTTGCCGGTGTCAAGAATCGAATAGACCTATAATCCCAAGAACTTAACCGCCAATCCTTCGGCGAATCATCGGGACCAACAATCCGAGCCCGAGGACCAGCAATCCGGTGGCCGGTTCGGGTACACTGGCCGTGGCGGCAAGGGAGCCTGCCGTGTCGTCCTTCCAGAGGCGGAAGTCAACAAAGTTGACGACGCCGTCGATGTTGATATCCCCGTCACTTCTGCCGCCCGCGACCGACTGGAAGAAGTTGTTACGGATCACGTCCAAATCGAGAAGGTCGACATTCCCATCGTTATTCACGTCGCCCACCTTGGTATTATCATCGACGATACCAAACAATTCGATCTCGTTCACTTGAAAGAAAGCGCCGGTTGTCGATCCGGTCGCGGTCGTATTCATCCGGAAGAAGCTGTAGCCGATAGGCAGGTTATAGTCGACACCGGAAGTGAATTTGATGACCTGATTGTCCGCATCCCACAAAGGTGTCGGGTCATCTCGGGAGTAGATGGTCGTCCACAGCGAACCGTCATTCGAGCCATCGAGCGTCCAAACGGTGGGACGACGCTGCGGTGAATCGTTGCCGGAAGCAACGGTGAAGTGAGTCAAAACATAAGGGCGTTCGAGTTGAGCACCGACGAACTGCGGAAAACTGGTACCGCAGCACCATTTGTCGTTGCCACCTCCCACGGCGTCGTCAAAGACATTGAATGCAGATTCACCCCCGCCAAACCCGGGCTCGTCACTTGAAAAAAACGTGGCATCGAAGCCGCCAAAATCGGCGGGAGGATTGTAGAGGTTTTCATCGTGCACACCGTCGCGGTCAGTCAGGTCGTTACCCAACAACGCGCCGGTCCCGATTCCCAAAACCTCGATGGCGTGGACATGCGCCTGCGTACCTACGGACAAGACAGCGAAAATTGCGAGTCCCGATAGAAGGGAACTCTTCCATCCAAATCGACTAGTCATCATTACACCCCCATGATGGCGAAAAGTGTGATAAGATTGCATCGCCTGCGCTCACTAGCGCCGGCACCGATTATGTTCGGAACGGGCTTCCCAAGTCAATATCCGGACGGAAAATTCTTTCACAAAATTTGTCGACGATTTCGACGACTACGGCCTTCCCCGCAACGGCCTACCGATCGGCCACAATTCGGTTTTTCCAATTTTCCTGCGAGAGTTTTTCTTTCAGAGCAGCGCTGTGACCACGGCGGCGGTCACGAGGGCGGCACCGGCCGCCCGGCAGATGATGACGATGCGAGGCGCGTATTGCTCGCCTCCCTCGAAAAAATGGGCCAAGGCCCAGGCCAATCCAACGCCCCAAACGCCGCGGAGCGAGTAGACGATATTGATTTCGGTGGCTTCACCGAATCCGGAGAGGGCGATACACATCCCCATGGCTTGGGCACACATCAGAAAGCTGCCGATGAGCATGGGCCGTAGTGCTTGTATGTGAACCAGCGTCGAGAAGCGATTGGTCCAGGGAAGCATAACGCAGGAGCTGAGAGCGGCCGCCGTGAATACCACGGGGAGGAAGCGAACCGTCCCGGACGGCTTGCCCCAACGCTGCAGCAGAATATCGAATACGGACAACGTCATGGCAGCCGAAAGCGCCAGCACGACGGCTCGACCAACCGGTTTACCGTTTCCGTGTGCGGAAGCACTGCGCGGCCGCCACTGGACGAGCGCCACGCCACACGAGGCGACCACCGCGGCGGCCCAAATGACGGCGGGGACCGGCACCTGGTTGACGATCGAGGACAGGACCGCCACGAACAGGATCTTCACACCAAAAATCGGCGTGGCCACCGATACGTCACCAAAGCGATAGGCAAAATAAGTGAGCAGCTGCCCAAGCACGAACACGACACCGATAACAATGGCGCCTGGCCACTGCCGCACCGGAATGATGTCACCATGCACGGCACCAATGCAGCACCAGATTACTCCCAGCAGCAGATTGGCGTAAAACGTACCGGTCCAAGGAGTGGCACCACGGTTGATCGCCTTGCTGGCAAACATCATCCCCAGCACAAACGTGACGCTTGCCGCCAACGGCAATAATAGATAGGTATCCAGGAGTAACTCTCTCTCTCTTCGATATCACGTTTCCAATGACTTGCAGCAACAGACCAACTTAATCGCATGAACGGCGAGACGGACAGTAGTTACGGCAGAGTTGACTGACAGACTGACAAGTCGCGCATCCTACGAAACGCCGCGCCAATCAATTTCATGTGGCAGAACATTATTGCGGATGGACAGGGCGGCGGCGTGCCCGGCCGCCTCTCCCATTGCCACTGCATTTCCCGTGACGCGGTAACTGGAATGGGCCACGAAGTCGCCGCTGATGCACCGCCCGGCCATCAGCAATCCATCGACGTCGGCAGCGACCAAAGCCGGATAAGGAATGTCATAGGGTCGCAAGCCACCCTTTGCAAAATCATGATCCACTTCCTGATTGCCTGAAGTCGAAAGAGCATGCACGTCGATGGGAAATGTCGCCCGGCAGACCGCCTGCGGGTGCCTTAATCCCGTGGCCAGGTCTTCCGCAGTGACCTGGTACCTTCCCCGAATCCGGCGACCTTCTCGGATACCAATTTGTTCAGCCGTGGCCACCAAAGCGATGTCCTTCCAAGGCCCCCCGATCTTGCGTAAACCGGCAACAATATTGTGGATTTCACGACGCGCACGAATTGTCGCGTCAGTCACTGCTTGATTGTCAAATGCTGAAACACCATACTCGTGATTGGTCATGACAGAGAAGATGTCACTGTGAAGATGACGCAATGTCGGCCCACGATACGAGGGGTGGATTCCGGCCGCTACCATCAACGCCAAGAATTTTGGTTTGGCCGACGGACTCGTTTCACGGATGTATTCCCGCACCGCATCGGCATCGATCCCCGTGAGCAACGCGAGCATCGACATTGGTTGGCAAGTGCAATCTTGACCCACGCCCAAGTTGAATTGGCATCCGGCTTGAGCGGCAAGGTCCCCGTCGCCCGTGCAATCGATGAATCGATCCGCCACCCACGCCTGACGCCCAGACTTTGATTCCGTAAGCACGGCCACGATTCGATTATCCGAGTCCGTAAGGGCCCCTGCCACTCGAGTATGTAGCAGCAGTTTGACGCCTGCTTCGACCAGCAGTTCTTCCAGCACCAGTTTGACGACTTCCGGATCGTACACCGTCCCCTTCGTATCGCGTGCCACGGAACTGCCACGATCGGCAAACAATTGCAACAATTCAGACATGATTCCCTGCTTGTTGCTGGCATCCAGGATTTTCGTCAATAACCCTGCAGTCCAAAT
>JAGQPD010000357.1 GCA_020426865.1 Planctomycetales bacterium | reverse complement strand
CGATGGGCCGGTTGCCCGGCTGGATCTCACATTGGATGGAGATGCATGCGTCGGAGAGCAAGCGCATCTGTCGCCCGCGGCAGATCTACGTCGGCCCGACGAAGCGAGAATTCGTACCGATCGAAGCTCGCTAGCAGCCTGCTACAATCTTCGTCCCCGGTAAGGTAACGCGTAAAGATCGATAAAGTCCGCACGGTTTCACATCGCCGGTTCGGATTGCGTTGTGGTCGGACGGGAAGGTGGTCGATACAAGGGAAAGCGATCGTAGCGTTCCCCTCCACCGTGCGCGCACGGTGATCGGGATGGCTCCGAGTGCGTCCCCCGCCCCTTCACGCATCCCACCGAACCGAGACCGGCTTTATGAAATCGCATACAACTCGGGCGTGCATCGCCTGCAGCCTGTTGCTGTTGTCCGTAGCCAGCGGAGCGGAAATAAGTGCCGCCGAAACGGAGGGCGTGCCCCCGGAGCATGTATTGCATTTGACGCAGCAAGCCGCGGGGCTCAAGCCCCCGGTTATTACCGCTGTTTGCCTGCAGCCACATGGTCGCTTATTGGCGACGGCGGGAGACGACCACATGGTTCGGATTTGGGACCGCCAATCCGGTTCGTTGCTTCGACAGATAGGCGGACATGACGATTGGATCCGAACGGCCGCGATCTCCCCGGACGGGCGTTATTTGGCAACCGCTGGAATGGACCGGCAGATTGTCATCTGCGACCTGCACTCCGAATCGCGCCCCCGATTACTTGGCCACACGTCCGACGCGGTCTGGTGTGTCACGTTCAGCCCGGACGGGCGTCACCTGGCTGTCGCTGGGTTTTGCCACCACGTCGATATTCTCAATGTATCGACGGGCCAGACCGTCCAGCGACTGAAAAACCCGCACTGCGACATGCGTACGATCGCCTACACGCCGGACGGAAAGCGCTTGCTCGCGGGGGGACGAAATGGCCGGGTCCGGAGCTGGTCGACAGTCGACGGATCACCGCTCCAGGACTGGATCGCCCACGAACGACGCGTCTGGTCATTGCTCGTCGACCGCCAGGGGGAGCGAGTCTTTTCCGCTGGCGAGGACGGACGAGTTCGCTGTTGGGACGCTCAGACCGCCAAGTTGCTGTTTGAATTGCCGAGAGAACCAGCGATCGTCATGGCGATCGCCATGGTCAGCGACTCAGTTCTGGCAACAGCGGGCAGCAACAATTCTGTCCGATTGTGGGATCTCGATTCGCTCCGGCAGATTGGCTCGCTTACCGGTCACACTGGATCCGTCGCATCGTTAGCAAGTAGCGACGGGCACTTGGCCTCCGGCAGCTACGATACGACGGTAAGGGTCTGGGACCTTTCAGACGTCTACGGTCATGCGAACGCCGAACGCCGCGATAGCCAAACCACCGACTCGCGATGATATAGACGCAGATACGATTCTGCCGGAGCCTGACAACAAAACGACACGGATGTGGTAAATACAGGGAGGTGGCAAGTGAGTGTTTGGAGGCGTCTGCTCCGATTGTCCGACGTTCGCGACTCGGATGGCACCAGCAGCGATAGCCGGCGGCGGCGAGTACGCCTGGGAGCCGTCGAGCAGATGGAGCCCAAACTGTTGATGGCCGCCAATCCGCTGCATGTCGGTGCTGTCTACATCGAGCAAGACCTGGGAAGCGACGACCATGGTGACACAATACTCATTGCGTTTGACGGAGGTGCAGAAGGAAGTCAGCTAACTCAAGTCGTCATTGATGGCGACCAGAATATCGCCGGCTTCACGGTGGGGGACGTCTTTTTCGATACCCTCGCCACAGGCCTGGGGGCGGACAAGAGCCATCCCTTCACGATTGATTTGCATGGTGTCGACGCTTATACCCCGCATTACGAAGACGGCACGACACGATTGGTGATTGAATTTGAAGGATTCGACGCGGGCGACTGGATCGAAATCACGATTGATGTGGATGAAGTCGAATCGTACGACCCGCAAAGTACTGACCTGGATTTGACGAATGAGGGATTCGACCCCATCACCTCGGGCGTGGAATTTCAAGACAGCTTGTTCGTTGCTCATTTCGCGGCGCCACACTTTTACGATGCCCAGGTCACAACAACGTTCCGCAATCGATACGACGATCGCCTGCAACAATCTGGCCTATCCTTGCCCGCCGATGACGAAGGAGGCAAGCGAGACCGAACGGCCGGCGCCTTTGGAGAAGTGTCGCAGCATCCCTTACCGATCGCCCTGTCGGGCCACGTCTACGAAGAACGGGACCTCGATCTCCTTCGCGATGCAACGGAACCCGGAATCGGCGGCGTCAACCTCACCCTGTGGCAAAAACAGGGAGAGACGTACGTATCGACCGGCTTCAGCACGATCACCGACGCCACCGGCTACTACGAGTTTGCACGCTCCCTGGGGTTGACTCCAGGCACCTATCAAATCCGCGAACAGCAACCATCTGGCTACTACAGTGTCGGGGCCATCCCCGGCACTGTGGATGGACAGGACAGTGGCAGTATCGTCGCAGACAATCCCGACGTGCTCACCGAAATCACGATTCCACTCGGCAACCAAGCGGCCATCAACTACGATTTTGCCGAATCGCTACCAGCCTCGATCAGCGGATTCGTCTATCACGATCGCAACGATAACGGCCTGCGCGAAGGGAGCGAAGAAGGGATCGACCAGGTATCCATCCAGGCCATCCCATTGGATACCGTCGCCCCCCAACTGGCGGTGACCCTCACAACCGCGGCTGACGGCTCGTACCACTTCACTGGATTGGCGCCGGGCCGCTATCGCATCGTGGAAGTAACCCAGCCTGATGGGTATTTCGACGGCAAGGACACCGCCGGCACCGTAGCGGGGATCGTTACCGGCACGGCTCAGAATCCAGGGGACCTTATCGATGACATCTTCTTGGGAGGTGGCGCGTCAGGTATCGACTACAACTTCGGCGAGCTGGTACCGGTCTCCATCCAGGGCGAAGTCCACGTCTCGAATCATGACGGGGACTGCTTTGAGGACGACGAAGAGACCACCCCCCTGGCGGGCGTCACCGTCTATTTGCTCAACGCGGACGGCGAAC
>JAGQPD010000356.1 GCA_020426865.1 Planctomycetales bacterium | reverse complement strand
CCCAGAGACTCTACCATCCGGAGCTCCATCCGGAGCTTGGGAAAATGGTGAATCCTGGGCAGGTGGGAGGAATATAGATTATAGGCAAAGTGCGCCCGGGCCGTTCAGGTGCGATTTCAAGATGCGATTTCAAGAGACTCTACCTCTTGAAGTTCTACCTCTTGAAGTTTGGTAAGATGCGAATCCTAAGCGTCCTGGGAGGACTGGGGGCCTTGGCGAGACTGTGTCCGTGGCAGATGGTGATCTGTCATTGTACCCCAGACGCCCTGGCCGAGAATTCCTAACTCCGAAAATCTTCGCTCCCGAATACGAACCACGGAAATGTGCCAAAAGTCGACCAAGGGCGTCCGATGCGGCAGACGTGCGGGAGATGTGCTACGATCCGATAGCCGTCGCGAAACCGAGTTCGTGGAAAAGAGCGCGAAATGATCCATTTTGAACCTCACGTCACTAGTACGTTCGGGCTGTTACTTGGTATCGCGCTATTGGGTGGTGTGTTGGCCGATTTTCTTCGGATCCCAAAGGTCACCGCATACCTGCTGATGGGAATGGTGCTCGGCCCCAGTCTATTCGACGTGATCCCGCAGGAGCAGATCGAGTGGTTTGATCCGATGTTGAAACTGGCGATGGCGTTGGTTTTATTCAATTTGGGGAGTCAATTCACGATTGCTCGGGTCCGTCAGACGGCGGCGACCGGTTTGCGGCTGTCGGCTGGTGAACTGTTGGCGACCTTTCTGTTTGTGGCATTAGGGCTGATGACGCTGCAGATTTCAGCACCAACGGCGCTGATTCTGGGGTGTTTGGCCCTAGCCACGGCCCCGGCAACGACGGTCCTGGTGATGCAGGAACTCGATTCCGACGGCCCCGTGACTCGGAATGCTGGCCTGCTGGTGGCGCTCAACAATTTTGCGTCGATCGTGTCATTCGAAATTGCATTCCTGTTGGTCGAATTATGGAATGGCGATGGAAGCCGCTCGATTGCGAATCAGCTGTTGATCGTGGCGCGCGACGTTGGTGGTTCGATCATGCTGGGGTTGGGGGCGGGGGTAATTCTCAGCTATTCATGCGGGCTGCTCAAGCGCAAACGCTGGTTGGTGCTATTGGTCGCGCTCGGTACCTTTTTAATGGGCATCTGTCAATCGTTGGGAGTACCCTACTTACTGACGTTTCTCACCATGGGCGTGGCGGTTGCCAACGCATCGGGTCAGCATCGGGAGATTCGCGATGAGTTGGATAACCTCACAGGTTTACTTTCAGTACTGTTTTTTGCCGTCCACGGCGCTGAATTGAATATCCACGACTTCATCGCCGCAGGTTCGATCGGTGTTGCATACATCGTGTTACGGATGGCCGGGAAGTACATTGGCACATACACTGCTGCTCGAATCGCCAAGAGTCCGCCGGAAGTCCGCAATTGGTTAGGCACGAGTTTGATGGCGCAGGCGGGAGCGGCAATTGCATTGTCTACAATCGCGGTGGAACGCAACCCAGAACTGGGGCGTCCGATCCAGACCATTATCCTGGGTACGGTAGTCGTATTTGAATTGATCGGCCCACTGTTAATTCGACATTCGCTGCTGCGAGCCGGCGAGGTACCCATCGATTCGGCCGTGGTCCACGCGAGCCGTTCGATTTGGGACCAGCTACGCGAAGTCAGTGATGGTATCCGCCTCGCTTTTCGACGCCGACATCCGCTCGCCCATTCATCGGCCGACGACGAGGCGATTCAGGGCTTGATTCGTCCTGCTTCCGGCATCCCCCGTGCTGCCACGTTCGAGTCAGTGATCGGCTACATTGAACGCTCCCACGAAAACACGTTCCCGGTCGTGGATGAATCGCGCAAGTTGGTCGGGCTGATCCGCTATGCTAGCCTCAGCAGCGTGATGTTTGACAATTCGGTAAACGAATTGGCTCGAGCGGAAGACCTTGCCGTTCCCGCGCCCCAACAGCTTTGTCCGCAGGACGCACTTCAACGTGCCATTGAGTTATTTCAGAAGACGACGGACGATTGCATTCCGGTTGTTCAATCGTACGACGATCCCAAGCTGGTTGGGATCCTTCGCCGCAGCGACGTTGTTCACCGCATTCTCCAAGCCGACGAAACGTCGAACGAGCAGTGACGACATATTTGCGTTACTACTTCGATTCAACACGTTTGCTGAGCCGCTCCGCCATCCGCGCCAGTGTCGGGCTGCAATCGTCGCGAGCGATATGCACGTGAATCAGGCTCAGTCCTGATGTATCTTCCCAAGCCTGCTCCATCGCTGCGAACAATTCTCCCTCGGTATGTACTTCGTATCCTTTTCCGCCGCCGTATACTTCAGTCAATCGGCTGTAAGCCCAGCTGTGAATTTCGTTGTATTCCCACTCTCCCGGGTGCAGGACTCGCTCAGTTCCGTAGCCGGCGTTATCCAACACAATCACAATCGGGGCGAACCGATGTCGAACGAGCGTCGACAATTCGTTGCATGTCATTTGAAACGCTCCATCGCCAACAATCACGACGGCTCGTTTATTGGGTTCGGCGACGTGCACACCCAAGGCTGCCGGCACGGCGAATCCCATCGACGTGTAATAGGCCGGACTGAGAAATTCCGTACGCTGTTCGACCACTAACTCGGTCGCCGCGAACAGTGAATCCCCCACATCGGCGATCACGACCATATCGTCTCCATCGCGATCATTGAGCATCGCCACGAGGCGCGCCGTGGTGATCTTTGCGTCAGTATTCAAATTGAACGTTTCGCGTTTTGGCGGCAGGCCGGCCGGAATCGGACGCACGGCAGGCCGGGGCGCTCGAGCGATTAGCTCGGCCAAAAAATCCGACAATCCTACGCCGTGATAATGGTGATGATGGATTCGCAATTCTTCACTGGTCGAATAGATACACTTCCCAACTTCGAGACTGGCGGAGAAAACGCCGAGGTTGAGATCGGTCATGAACGTACCCAGCAGCAGTACGCAGTCGCTCGCCTCCACGTAGCGAGTTACGTCTTCGCGCCCCATCGCTCCTTCGTAAAGGCCGATATACAGCGGGTGGGACTCGCGGATGACGCTTTTCCCCAAGATCGTAGCAGCGATGGGGATTTGTGCTGGTTCGGCCAATTCCAACAATCTGTCTTGCAACCCGAATCGGTGCAATTCAACGCCCGCGATAATCACAGGTCGCTTGGCAGCCGCCAGCAATTCACATGCTTCATCGGCGGCCTCGGCCAGGACACGCGAATCCGTTTCCGAGGTTTCGCGTCGCGTGCGATGCGGCTGATCGGGCACAACATGCACCAGATCCCGCGGAATATCGATATAGACCGGTCGTTTGAAACGCCAACATGTCTCAAGCACTCGATCGATTTCGTCAAATGCTGTGTGCGGATCAGTCAACTCACTGGCTGCCACGCATAGTTTTTGAAACACGTTATACTGTGTCCGAAAATCTCGGACTTTATGGTGCAGCAAGGGATCATTAATTCGTTCTTTCAAACCGGGCGACCCGGTAAGCAATACGACAGGCGACTTCTCCGCGTAAGCTCCGGCGATGGAATTGCTAACGCTGAATCCTCCGACGCAATACGTCACGCACACGGCTCCCATCCCGTGGACGCGGGCGTAGGCATCGGCCGCATACCCGGCACAGTCTTCCCGGGTGCAGCCAATCACCCGAATCGGACTTTGTTCCAGCAGCGAATAAAACGCCAACACATAGTCGCCAGGAATTCCGAACACATCACGTACGTCGTAATCCTGCAGCCGCTGGATCAAATACTCGCCGATCGACAACCGATTATGCGATGACGCCATAAGCATTGGCTCCCTGTTGCATCTGTCTTCCGCCCCCAATAACACGCTCATGCCAAGTGGGCTCTGAGGTATTGTACGGTTGCCTGTTGCTGCCGGCCAGTAGCAAAATAGTGAGGCAACGAGCTCCGACTGGTCGCGACTATTCCATCGCCACGATCGTGATTCTCCGGCTTTCCGCCAACGACACGATAGCGTCTCTGTTGATAAAAATTGTCTTGTCAGCCTCGACTGCCAATACGTTGGCGCCGGCGGCCAACATCGAATCGAGCGTACCGACGCCAATGGTTGGCACGTCGAAACGCATATCCTGTTGCGGCTTCGCGACCTTCACCACCGTGAATCCTCCGCTCGGACAGAGCTCTCCCGCTCGCCGGATACACAGGTCCGTCCCTTCCACTGCCTCCACCGCGAGCACGGCCTGCCCCTTGACGGCCACGCTTTGCCCAACATCGAGCCGGCCCATCTCTTTGGCCAACACCCAGCCAAACTCGACGTCTCGCTGCTGCCATGCTTTCAGTGGCGGTCCCGCCAAATGCCCTGCGCTCACGAGTAACTCCGGTGCAAAGTCGGTTGCTGGCAACAGCGAGATCCCGTGCTGAGCATAGGCGTCAACGACCGCCAACAGTAAGGAGTCATCCTTGCGGTCCCGCTTGCCACGAACAAAATGAGGGAAAAACGTCCTCACACAGGTCCAGTCGGGGATGTGTCGCCAAAGAAATCCGCGTTCGAAGATCAAACGTTTTTGGATCTTGCCCGCCATCGTGGCACGTTGGATGCCATGCCGCTTCAAGTAGCGGATATGTCCGCCCAAACGTGTTAGCCCCAACACTTCAAAGCGATTGCAGACGGACGACAGCGATGCGTCGGCATGGCCCTCAATGCCAACGCACACAACCGAGTGACCAAGCGCTCGCAAAGCACGTGCGACCATCACGGGGAACTCGCCCCAGCCAGCAATCAACCCTACCGGTTCGCCCACCAGGCCACAATCGCCATTCGTACGCATAGGGCATCTATCAATCTACGCAGCCTCGCTCTGCACCGACCCCGGAACAGAAGTCTCGCCTTGTTGGGATCCGCCATCTTCGTTACGCAACTGCATCTGTTCGACAATCCGCAACAATTGTTTCAATTCCTTGCGCATTGCCGGTAGCTTTTGCTGCGTAAACATGATCTGCATTTGCGTTCGACTAGGCAGCGCCGGAACGCCCAGATAGGTTTCACCAGCCGCCAAGTCCGCTCCAACTCCCGACTTGGCGCCGATGTTTACCCTATCGCCGACATGGACATGGTCCCTGATGCCCACCTGTCCCGCCATCACGACATAGTCACCAGTCGTGCAACT